>DAIRVB010000179.1:0-7892 GCA_036803065.1 Streptosporangiaceae bacterium | reverse complement strand
CCCCCAGCCGGAACTGGGCGGCCCGGGCCGTGGTTTCGTTGCGCGGGAAGTCAGCGGGGGGCGGAGGTGCGCTGGCGGAGCCAGTCGTACCAGGCGGAGATGCCCTCGCCGGTGGTGGCCGAGACCGGCAGGATCTCCGCGCGAGGGCTCACGCTCTTCAGGTCGGCGGCGTGCCGGGCGGTGTCGAAGTCCAGGTAGGGGAGCAGGTCCACCTTGGCCAGCAGGACCAGGTCCGCGGCCCGGAACATCTGCGGATACTTCAGCGGCTTGTCGGCGCCCTCGGTCACCGAGGCGATCACTACCCGGGCCTGCTCGCCAAGGTCGAAAAGTGCCGGGCAGACCAGGTTGCCCACGTTTTCTATTACCACAACGGATCCTGGCCGCGGCTCCAGCACGTGCAGCCCCTGGGCCACCATGGCGGCATCGAGGTGGCAGCCCGCGCCGGTGTTGATCTGCACCACGGCGGCGCCGGCGGATTCGATGCGCCCGGCGTCGAGGGTCGTCTCCTGGTCCCCCTCGATTACGGCGAGGCCGAGTTGGGCGCCCGCTTCCCTGGCCGTCCGCTCCAGCAGTGTGGTCTTGCCGGCGCCAGGCGAGCTCATCAGGTTGACCGCGAAGATGCCGCGCTCCCGCAGCCAGGCCCGGTTGGCTTCGGCCAGCCGGTCGTTCTTGGCCAGCACCTTCTGCTGCAGCATGACGGTCCGGGCGGCCCCGCCGTCATGGTCGTGAGCGTGGCTGTCATGAGCGTGGCTGTCGTGAGCGTGGCCGCCGGGACCGTACACCCTGACCCCGGCGTCGTCCCCGCAACCGCAGGTCGCGCACATCTCAGGCCACCTCCACGGACATGATCCGCAACTCTGAGCCGGCCAGGATCGCCACGTCCGCGCTGCCACACGAGCACAGCGCGATCGGGCTGTCCGGCTCGAACTCCGCCGCGCAGTCCCGGCACCGGCAGCGCGCGGGCGGCTCGCTGATCTCCAGCCGGGCGCCCTGCAGGTTCGTGCCGTCGGTGACCAGGTCAAAGCAGAACCGCACGGAGTCGGCGACCACCCCGGACATCGCGCCGATCTCCAGGTGGACACAGCTGATCCTGGCGTCGGGCAGCCGCTCGGTCACCGCCTCCACGACACCCTCGGTGATCGCCAGTTCGTGCACCCGGACGGCCCTTCCCTGGTTTTGGCGGACAGTGCTCAGCAGATCCGCGGCAGCGGGTCGCCGACCAGCAGGTCGACGATCCGGGTGCCGCCGAACGCGGTCTTGAGCAGGACAATGCCGGGAGGCTCCTCGGCGATGTGACCGATGATCGCGGCTTGCTCGCCGAGCGGGTGGGCGCGCAGCGCGGCCAGCGCCTGGTCCGCCTCGGCGCCGTCCACCACCGCGACGAGCCGGCCCTCGCAGGCCACGTACATGGGGTCGATGCCGAGCAGTTCCGAGGCGCCGCGCACCTCGGTGCGCACCGGGATGGCGTCCTCGGTGACCACCACGCTGACGTTGGCCGCGGTGGCCACCTCGTTGAGGATGGTGGCGACGCCGCCGCGGGTGGCGTCGCGGAGGGCCCGGACCCCGGTGGTCGCGCCGAGCAGGTCGGCGATCATGCCGTTCATCGCGGCGGTGTCGGAGACGATGTCAGCCTCGATGCCGAGCTCGCCGCGGGCCAGCATGATCGTCACGCCGTGGTCGCCGATCGTCCCGGACACGATCACCGCGTCGCCGGGCTGCGCGGTCGCCACGCCCAGCGACACGTCGTGCTCCATCACGCCGAGCCCCGTGGTGTTGATGTAGCAGCCGTCCGCCTTGCCCTTCTGCACCACCTTGGTATCGCCGGTGACCACCTGGACACCGGCGACCGCGGCGGCGGCCTTCATGGACGCGACGATCCGGTTCAGGTCGGCAACGGGGAAGCCTTCCTCCAGGATGAAGCCGGCTGACAGGTACAGCGGGGTGGCGCCGGACACGGCCAGGTCGTTGACGGTCCCGTTGACCGCGAGGTCGCCGATGTCCCCGCCCGGGAAGAACAGTGGCGATACCACGTAAGAATCGGTGGTGAGCGCCACCCTGGATCCGTTGAGGTGCAGTTGGGCCGAATCTTCCAGCGGCTCGAGCAGCGGGTTGCGGAACGCATCCAGGAAGACGGCCTCGACCAGGGTGCGGGTGGCCTTGCCGCCGGCACCGTGCGACATGGTGATCCGTTCTTCCCTGACTTTCGGCCGGCGGCGGCGGGCCCGGTCGATCCGGTCGAGTACCTGCTGCTCGCGTTCTGGTGCCGCGGTCGCGGGCCGCGACATGGCGGCCCTGGTGTGTTCCTCGTGCTCGCGCAGGGCCTCATCCACCCAGCCGCTCCGCGCCCCGGGTGCCGCGTCGGGAGCCGTCCGGCCGGTCATGAAATGCTCACCTCGACCACCCGGCGACGGTTCATCCGGCCGAAGTTGTAGTAGGCCGCGCACGCGCCCTCGGGCGAGACCATGCAGGTGCCGATGGGAGTCTCGGGCGTGCACGCGGTGCCGAACACCTTGCACTCCCACGGTTTGAGCACGCCCTTGAGCACCTCGCCGCACTGGCACGCCTTCGGGTCGGCCACCCGCACACCGGGCACATGGAACAGGAGTTCGGCGTCGAAGGCGGAGTAGGCCGGGCGCATCCGCATCGCCGAGTGCGAGATGAAGCCGAGCCCGCGCCACTCGAAGTACGGCCGCAGCTCCATCACCTCATTGATCGCCTTCAGCGCGGCGAGGTTGCCGTCCCACGGCACCACCCTGGTGTACTGGTTCTCCACTTCCGAGCGGCCCTCGGACAACTGCAGCATCAGCATGTAGATGGACTGCAGGATGTCCAGCGGCTCGAAGCCCGCCACCACGACCGGCTTGCCGTGCTCCCTGGCGATGAACTCATACGGCCGGCAGCCGATCACCGTGGACACGTGGCCGGGGCCGATGAAGCCGTCCAGGCGCAGATCGGGTGAGTCCAGGATCGCCTTGATCGCCGGGATGATCGTGACGTGGTTGCAGAAGATCGAGAAGTTGGCGAGCCCCTCGGCCGCGGCGCGGAGCACGGTCATCGCGGTGGACGGCGTGGTGGTCTCGAAGCCGATCGCCATGAACACGACGCGCTTGTCCGGGTTCTGCCTGGCGATCTTCAGGGAGTCCAGCGGTGAGTACACCATCCGGATGTCGGCGCCCTCCGCCTTGGCGTCGAAGAACGATCCATGGCTGCCCGGCACCCGCATCATGTCACCGAAGGAGGTCATGATGACGTCGGGCTGCGCGGCCAGGTGGATCGCGTCGTCCACCCGTCCCATCGGGATGACGCACACCGGGCAGCCGGGGCCGTGCACCAGGGTGACGGACTCGGGGAGGTAGTCCTCGAGCCCATGCTTGTAGATCGTGTGGGTGTGCCCGCCGCACACCTCCATCAGCTTGTACCGGCGCCCTGGCTCACACAGACCCGCGATCTTCGCGGCCAGGGCGTGTGCCTTGTCGGCGTCCCGGAACTCATCGACGAACCGCATCACTGTGTCCTATCCCGAAAATTCCCGTTATTCAGATAACCGTGCTCGTCCCGTCCGCGCCACCGCCACCGACCGCTCGCCCGGGCCTGAAGGCCCGGGGTCGCTAGTCGGTCCTGAATAACGCTCACGGGCCGCTCCTATTCGATCCGTGATTCCTGCAGCGCGGCGAGTTCGTCCGCGTAGGCCTGCCCGATCCCCTCCAGGAACTCCAGGGCGGCCGCTGCTTCGCTCTCGTCGATCTTGGAGAGCGCGAAGCCCACATGAATGAGCACCCATTCGCCGGGCTCAGGCGGGTCGTCAGCGAGCAGGCCGACGTTGATCACCCGCTTGACCCCGCTGACGTCCACCCTGGCCAGGTCTGGCTGGTCAGGGAGGAACTCGATCACCTCGCCTGGGATGCCAAGGCACATGCGATCACCTCTTCGTGGTATTCGGACGGCTTCCCTTATCGCGTTCCCGTGATTCTTGCTGCGGCCCCGCCGCACTGCGCTGTGTACTTCTGCTGCGGAGTATTTTGCGGCGGCGGGGTGCCTTGCTGCGGAGTGTCGTACCGGGGGCCGCCGCCGGTGACGAGCCTGGTGACGACGCGAACCGCCTCGTCCACCGCGGCGGCGACTGGCGGACTGAGCCCGATCCCCTCCTCCATGCTCATGGGCTCGCAGCCCACCACCAGCACCCGGCCGGCCTCGGCGCCCAGCGTCCCGGCCATGTCCAGCACGACCTCCGGCTGCATCCCGTGGGCGTCGAACAGGCTCATGGCGGCCAGCGGGCTACCGTCCGCCGTCCCGCCTCCGCCGGTCTCGCCGGTCCCGCCGCCTCCGCCGCCCGCCGGGCGGGCTGCGGCTCGATGACGTAGACGGTTCCTGGTTCGTCGCCGCGCTGCATGGCGTCGACCAGGATCGTGGTGTCGAATCCCTCGGCCAGGTCGTAGGCCAGGTGCATGCCGCGGATGCCGTAGTCAGTGACCCGGACGCCCTCGGGTAGTTCCTGCCCGGCGAAGCGCTTGGCCACCTCGACCCCGAAACCGTCGTCGCCGAGGAAGATGTTGCCGAGGCAGGCGACCAGGGTACGGCCGGTCATCTCAGTCCCTCGCCATCGCCCAGGGCGGCCAGCGTGAGTTCCCACAGGGCGTGATAGATCGTGGTCTGCGCTTCCTGGATCCGGTGCACCGAAGACGAGGGCGCGACAAAGAGGTAATCCAGGCCATCGAGTTCGGACATCTTCCCCCCGTCGTAGCCGGCGATGCCCACGGTCAGCATGCCACGGCGGACCGCCTCGTCCAGGCCACGCAGCAGGTTCTCGGAGTTGCCGCTGGTGGACAGCGCTACCGCGATGTCCTGCGGGCCACCGAACGCCGCGATCTGCCGGGCGAACACCACGTCGACGCCGATGTCGTTGCACAGGGCGGTGACCACGGCAGTGTCATTGGCCAGCCCGAACGCGGGCAGCGGCCGGCCGGCGGGGCCGGGATTGAGGAACAGCGTCGCGATCTGCTGGGCGTCGGTGGCGCTGCCGCCGTTGCCGAAGGCAAGCAGCCGGCCCCCGGTCGCGAACCTCACGGCCATCTCCTGCGCGCACGCCAGCAGGCGCGCCGAGTCCCGGGTGGCAACCGCGCTGCGCAGCTCGGTGATCTCGCGCACTTTGGCCACGGTCGAGTGACGGACTCCCTCCAGCACCGCGGCGACATCGGTCTTGCCCGCGTACAGGAACGGGTACAGCGCTTCCATTGCTGAGGTGTCCGCCGTGCTGCCGTGCGGCGCCGTGCCGCCGTGCGAGGATGCCGGGCTCATCCAGGCACCACCGCGATCGCCTCGCCGGCGTGCACCAGGATCGTGTCGCCGACATCCGCGGTCACCAGGGCCACGCTGACCTCCTCCTCGCCGGAGCCCGTATCCACGATCGCGAGATCGCTGGCCAGCAGCCGGACGACGGTCACCGCCACTGCCGTATCTGAGCAGGTCACGCATACCTCGTCCAGGCACGGGCTGGGGGATTGCGCCGCCGGGGGTGGCGTGCTCGACTGCTGCCCCGTGTGGCCGGCTCCCGCGGTCATCCCACCACCTCCGGGTCGAGAACGCCTGGCTGCTCGAAGAACACGTGCACCAGCTCCCACAGCAAGTGGTACGCGGTCACATGCACCTCTTTGACGATCTGCGGGTCCGCTGACCGGGCGACGAGCAGGTGATCGACCGCTGGGCTGGCCCCGATCGCGCCGCCGTCCCCGCCGACCAGGGCGATCGTCAGCATCCCCAGGTCGTGCGCGGCGACCAGGCCGCGCAGGACACTCTCGTCGTTGCCGGTAGCGCAGATGCCGAGCGCGATGTCGGCTGGCCTGGCCAGGTAATGGATCTGGTGGGCGAAGATGCCACCCATGCCATCGCGGGCCGCGAGCCCGGTGACGGTCGCGATGTCCGCGGTGAGCGAGATGGCTGGCAGCGCACGCTTGCCGACGATCACCGGGTGGACGAACTCCACGGCGACGTGCAGGGCGTCGGTGCTCGCCGCACCAGTGCCCAACACTACCAGCTTGCCGCCCCGATGGAAACGAACGGCCATGGCATGACAAGCCGCCGCTACCGTGCCCGCGTGATCGGCCAGATCCTGGATTGGCCCCTCGCGGCGATCGAACAGCCTGGCGACGTCGTCGTCTCCGATGGTTGGCCGCACTACCTCGGTCACTTCCTCAGCGAAGTATTCATTCTTGGGCATCTCCTGGCGCGGGCAGTTTCGCCTCGGCCTCGACCATGACAGCGTCGCGCACCTTGAGCGTCCCGAAAAATCCGGAGTACGGCTTGATGCCGTAGGAGGACTGCACGACAGAGCCGGTGGCCTGGTACGCGCCCGGTGCGGTCTGGGTCACCTGCAGGCGCAGTGGGCGCGACGTGCCGTGCAGCGTGAAGTCCCCCTCGATCGTCCCGCCGTCCCCGCTCGGCTCGAAGCGGGTGGCGGTGAATACCGCCTCGGGATACGGGCCTGTATCGAGCAGCTTCCGCATGGTCACGCCGATCTCGCGGCGGTCCCGGTCGGTCAGCGGCTTGAGCCCGCCGCTGCCCTCGCGCACGGTGAGTGCCCCCATGTCGATCCGCACCTCGAGGGAGACCGGGGTGCCGTCGTCCTGCACGACCAGGTCACCCGACCACCGGGGGGCGTCGATCGTGAGGTCATGGCCTGCCGTCGCGGCCAGGCCCTCCCGGGAGGTGCGGAGCACGATGCGCCCGGCCTCGGGGGCGAGTCGGTGGTGTCCAGCGGGAACCGCCATGCCAGCACGTTAGGACACTTGTGGGGGGGCGTCCAGTAGATACCAGACAGGGATGACCCTACAGTTTGCCGGCTGGCCGGCTGGATCGGCGGCCGTCCAGCGCGGCCTGGCCCGGCTGGCCAGCGAAAACTCGCGGTCAGCTAAGGGAAGGGTAGTTCGCCGAAGAGTTCCTGGATCCGCCGCAGGTCGCGGAGCCGCGGTTCTGTCTCGCCACCGACCCAGCGTCCGACAGTCTTGACGGACACGCCGAGCTGGCGGGCCGCGGCCTCCTGGGTGAGTCCTTCCCGCCGCAGCGTGCTGGACATCCAGTCGGCGAACGTGTCCGGCCTCCTGGGCGCTGCTGTCCTGGCGGCCGGCGCGCGGGGGGTAGCCATAGGCTGGGTGGCGACCGGCTGATTGGAGTGGAGCACGTCGACCTCGACGTGCTCGGGGAAGATCCGGAACGAGACCTGGATGGCGCCCTCGGGACCCGCCGCGTCCAGCAGCGCACGGAATACCGTCTCCCCGACTTCGCGGGTTCCCTCGTCGTTCAGCGGCGATTCCGCCAGGCAACGGCGTACGAAGTCCCTGATCTCGGGGATCCATGACGGACGCGCCGGAAAAGTCTGGGACAGCACCACCACAGGGACGACCTCGATCGGCGGGCCCCCGGGCCCGTCGTCCAGATCAGGCACCGGTGTCTCCCTCGTCATGCCTCCGGCCACGGGGCGGTCGGCCGAAGCGTCCGGCCAGAAGCGACCGGCTCGACCATAGGGTACGCGTCCATTTCGGATGTTGTGTGCCTGGTAGGACTTCTGTGGCGGCGGCGGCAGGACTGCCCGGCCAGGTCAGTTACGATCCCAACTCTGTCGCCTCGACAAGACATTTCTGTCTGTTGACTTGACTGTTACGTCTTGCCACTCCCGGGGGCCAGGTTTAGCATGGCGGCGTCTGCGCACGACGCAGGCAGGTCCCGCCGTGAACTGTTTCCCCGGCGCTGCCGCGCCCCCCATGGTTCGGGCTGTCCGGCGGTCAGAGTGGCCCGCCAGGCGGCGAGTAACTCCTGACATCCGGCGGGTGTGCCGCCGGCAGGCCTCCTCGCTTCCCGCCGTCGATCGCCAAGACACCGGCCCCCGGGCAGCTGACCCC
>DAIRVB010000178.1:4336-7905 GCA_036803065.1 Streptosporangiaceae bacterium | reverse complement strand
GGCCTGATCCTCGCCGTCATCGCCGGGCTGAGCCGCCTGGGCGAGAACTCGGTTGATCCGCTCATGCAGATGGTGCGGACGCTGCCACTGTTCGGCTTGATCCCGGTGTTCATCGTCTGGTTCGGCATCGGCGAGCTGCCCAAGGTGGTGCTGATCGCACTCGGTGCCGCCATCCCGCTCTACCTCAACACATTCTCCGGAATCCGCGGCGTGGACGCGAAACTCGCCGAAGTCGGGCAGTCGCTGCAGTTGCGCCGGAGCGAGCTGATCTGGCACATCGTGCTGCCCGGCGCTCTGCCGCAGATGCTGGTCGGTCTCCGGCAGAGCCTCGGCGTCGCCTGGCTCGCCCTCGTGGTCGCCGAGCAGGTCAATGCGAACGCCGGCCTCGGCTTCATGATCAGCCAGGCCACGCAGTTCCTGCGGAACGACGTCATCTTCGTGGCCCTGCTCGTGTACTGCGTGCTCGGCCTGCTCACCGACGCTCTGGTCCGGCTGCTGGAAAGGAGGGCACTGTCATGGCGCCGCAGCTTCGTGGAGGCGTAGCCGCCCAGTCCCCGGCCCGGCCGGGCACGGGACCGGACTCGCCGGTGGCCGCCCGGGTCCGCGGCCTGAGCCGGGCGTTCGGCGACCGGCGGGTGCTTGACGGCCTGGACCTGGATATCGCGCCGGGCGAGTTCATCGCCCTGATCGGGCGGAGCGGGTCGGGGAAGTCCACCTTGCTGCGGGCGCTGGCCGGTCTCGACCGCGAGGTGACCGGCGAACTCTCGGTGCGGGGCAGCACCGCCGTGGCGTTCCAGGAACCGCGCCTGGTGCCGTGGCGCCGGGTCTGGACGAACGTGGCCCTGGGGCTGCGGGTCAGCGACCCCAAATCGGTGGCGCGCGCCGCGCTCGACGAGGTGGAGCTCACCGAGCGGGCCGACGCCTGGCCGCTGACCCTGTCCGGCGGCGAGGCCCAGCGAGCCTCGCTGGCCCGGGCGCTGGTGCGCGAGCCAAGCCTGCTGCTGCTCGATGAGCCGTTCAGCGCACTGGACGCGCTGACCCGGATCACCATGCACCGGCTGGTCGTCCGGCTCTGGGCGCACCACCAGCCCGCCGTCCTGCTGGTCACCCACGACGTGGACGAGGCGCTCGCTCTCGCTGACCGGGTCATCGTCCTGGCCAGCGGCCAGGTCGCCGACAGCCGCCGGGTCGACGTGCCGCGTCCCCGCGACCGAGAACATCCCGACCTGGTGAACCTGCGTGCCCATCTGCTTACTGAACTTGGCGTAGCCACGGAAGGAATCTCATGACCACCCAGAATCTCCGCCGCAGGCGGCTGCTGCCGCTGGCCGCGATCCTCGCGATCGCCGCGCTCGCCGCCGCGGCCTGCTCATCGTCGTCCGGTGGAAGCAACGCCAACTCCTCCACCGCGAGCGCGTCGAACGCTGCGGTCAACTTGTCCGGGGTGACCCTGCACGTCGGGGACCAGGCCGGATCCGGCGCGCAGGCCCTGCTCACCGCGGCCGGACTGATCAACAAGCTGCCCTTCAAGGTGACCTGGTCCGACTTCACCTCCGGGCCGCCGATGCTGCAAGCCATGGGCGCCGGCGCGGTCGACATCGGCAGCGTCGGTAACGCGCCGCCCGTGTTCGCGGCCGCCGGCGGTGACAAGCTCGCTATCGTCGGCGCACTCCAGGCCAACCCGCTCGCCAGCGCCCTGCTGGTCCCGGACAACTCCCCGATCCACTCGATCGCCCAGCTCAAGGGCAAGAAGATCGCCGTGGCCCAGGGCAGTTCGGCCGACTTTCACCTGCTCACCGTGCTCAAGAAGGCCGGGCTGAGCGTGCACGACGTGACGCTGGACTACCTGCAGCCCGCGGACGGCCTCGCTGCCCTGTCGTCCGCGCACGTGGACGCGTGGGACATCTGGTCACCCTTCATCGAGCAGGCGAAATCTCAGGATCACGCCAGGGCCCTGGTCAACGGGGTCGGCTTCGGCAGCCCGTACTCGTTCGCGGTCGCGTCCCGCGCCGCGCTGGCAAATCCCGGCCAGGCCGCCGCGATCCGCGATTACCTGAAGATGCTCAACCAGGCGCACACCTGGGCGGACGCCCACCTGTCGGTCTGGGCGAGCGTCTGGGCCAAGGCCACCGGGCTGCCGGCCAGCGTCATGCTGACGGCCGCGAAGGATGACGCCAGTAAGGCCGTTCCCATCACTCCGGCGGTGGTCAGTTCCGAGCAGCAGGTCTCCAACGCGTTCACGGCCGCCGGACTGATCCCCGGGCACGTGGACTTCTCCAACTTCGTCGACACGGCGTTCAACAACACGGTCGGGAGTTCGTCATGACCCTCAAATTCCACTGGTTCCTGCCCACCTCAGGCGATGGCCGCGCGATCATGGGCCGCGGGCACAGCCTGCCCCTGGTCGGCCAGTTGAACGGCTCGGCCACGGAGAACGGCAACGGGAGCGAGTCGCACATCTCCGGAGCCGCTGCGCAGGCCCGGCCCCCGGACATCGAGTACCTGGCCCAGATCGCCCGCTCCGCCGAGCAACTCGGCTTCGAGGCCGTGCTCACGCCGACCGGCACCTGGTGCGAGGACGCCTGGCTGACGACCGCGGCGCTGACCAGGGACACGCAGCGGCTGAAGTTCCTGGTGGCGTTCCGGCCCGGCCTGATCTCGCCCACGCTGGCCGCCCAGATGGCGGCCACCTACCAGCGGCTGTCCCGGGGCCGGCTGCTGCTCAACGTGGTGACCGGCGGGCAGGCCGATGAGCAACGCCGGTTCGGCGACCATCTCTCCCACGACCAGCGGTACGCGCGGACCGGCGAGTTCCTCGCCATCGTGCGCGGGGCCTGGAGCGGGCAGCCGTTCGACTTCACCGGCGAGCACTACCAGGTCACCGGCGCGACGGTGATGCGCCCGCCGGACCCGGTGCCCGGCGTCTACTTCGGCGGCTCCTCTCCGGCCGCGGGCCCGGTCGCCGCCCGGTACGCCGACACGTACCTGACCTGGGGCGAGCCGCCTGCCCAGGTCGCCCAGAAACTCGCCTGGATCCGCGGGCTGGCCGAGGCGGAAGGGCGGACGCTGCAGTTCGGCATCCGGCTGCATGTGATCACTCGCGACACCGAGGCCGAGGCATGGGCGGAAGCCAGCCGCCTGCTGGACTATCTCGACCCGGGCGAGATCGAGAAGGCCCAGCAGGTCCTGGGGGCCAGCGAGTCGGTGGGCCAGGACCGGATGCGCTCCCTGCATGCTTCTTATCGCTCCGGCGGCTCCGCCCAGGACCTGGAGATCTACCCGAACCTGTGGGCCGGGGTCGGCCTGGTCCGCGGCGGCGCCGGTACGGCGCTGGTCGGCAGCCACGCGCGGGTGGCGGATCTCATCGAGGAATACGCTTCGCTCGGGATCAGCGAGTTCATCCTGTCCGGCTACCCGCATCTGGAAGAGGCGTACTGGTTCGGCGAGGGCGTGCTGCCCGAACTCCGCAGGCGCGGGGCCTTCTACCCAGGAAACACTCCCTCCCCAGGAACTACCGGCGCGCGGCGGGTGGCCGTCGGCGGATGATCGTGCCCGCGCCCCGGAGCAGC
>DAIRVB010000178.1:0-4236 GCA_036803065.1 Streptosporangiaceae bacterium | reverse complement strand
GCTGCCCGTCCTGGTGATGGGCGCACCGCAGCATGCGCTCGCCGTCGAGGTGCACCTGCGGCCGCTGCTGGTGGAACTGGGCGGCACGGTGCCCACGCCGGGGCTGGCTGTTCTCGAATCCCAACTGGACACCCTGGATGCGGTGCTGCGTCCGTGGGCCGCACAGGTGGCTCCGGCGCTGGGAATCCTGGCCGCTCCCGCGCTGGTTCAGTAGCCGGCTATTGACTAGCTGGCACGATGTTTGGTGTCGTCACCATGATCGCGGTGACTTTTCAGCGGCTACGACTGAAAAGTCACCGCGATCATGGAACGCAGGACGGGCCAGGCTACGCCGGGAAGGGACCTGAGTCCGATGCGGTACTGGTCACGGCCCTGAGAGCGCGGAGCGCGGTGGCGGAGACCTGGGCCGGCGAGGTGCCGGGGGGATACCAGTAACGCAGCTCCGCGTAGCCCTCCTCATCAATCCAGAACTCGGCGTCGCGCTGGCCAGAAGGGCTGAGGGTGGCGGTCAGATCCAGCCCAGCGCGGGAGTCGGTCAGGTGCGTGACCAGGCCGTGGGCGGCCAACTCGGCGGCCATGGCGCGCATGCGATCCGCGTCGTACTGGGCCGGTGCGGCCGGGCTGAGCTCAGTCATGGTTTGTTCTCCTCGTCATGTGTGCGTCGGTATTCACGGCTGCTCGGGCCTGTCGCCGGGACCCGTCATGAGCACGTCCATCTCAAACCAGACTGTCCAGCCGGTAGCGGCGTCGCCGGTACGTCCCCAGTCCCGGGCCAGCTGGCTGACGATCAGTAATCCGCGGCCGTGCTGCCCATCTCCGCGTACGGGCTGAGTCCACGGACCGCCCTCGTCAACGACCTCGACCCGGATGCGGCCGGCTTCGGTCACCTGGACACAGACGGTGAAATGACCACCTGGCTCGCGTGAGCGGCTGTGCACGGCGGCGTTGGAGGCCAGTTCCGATAGGCACAGGGTGGCGTCATCGGCGGCCGGACGGCCAGCCAGAATGCTGGCCAGAAACCGCCGCGCCTCCCGGACTTGCGCGGGGATGGCCAGAAAAACGCGGGACCATATGGTCGGCGGCGCGTCGGAACCCGCTGCGGCGTGCAACGTGGGGAACATCGTTCAACCAACCTTTTGGGGTGTCAGAGCCCGGCGCTAGCATTGCTTCCCTACAGCCTGTCCTCGCGCCGATACGCTGGGCCAGAGGAAAGGCACCGCCCGTGAGAGTGTCGGGAACGACGGCGTTGTCTGTCGCGATGCTCCCCGGTGGTGTCGGAACCTGATGGGAAGCTGAGATGCCGCTGACACGAGACCTCGATCCGGGTGCGAGCCTGCTTGCGTTCTTCGGCGCGGAACTGCGCCGGCGCCGTCTCGGCACCGGAATATCGCAGGACCAGTTAGGGCAGGAAATCAATTTCTCAGCGGCGCTGGTCGGCCGGATCGAAGTCGGGGAGCGGGTACCCAGCCCTGATTTTGCGCGGCGCTGCGACGACTTGTTCTCGGCGGACGGGTTGTTTGCTCACTTACGGGAGGTGATGAACAGCGACGTTCACGCGTACCCGACGTGGTTCTTGGAGTTCGTCGAACGGGAGCGTGAGGCGACCAGCGTCCGGGAGTTCAATGCGCTGGCCGTTCCTGGACTCCTGCAGACCGAGGAGTATGCATGGGCACTGATTCGGGCGGGCAGGCCAACCGACAGTGACGAGGAGATCGGCCAGCTGGTCGCGGCGCGGGTCGAGCGCCAGCGGATCCTGGAACGGCCCAGGCCGCCGATGTTGTGGGCGGTGGTTGACGAGGGCGTGCTGCGCCGCCCGGTCGGTGGCGCGGTCGTGTTCCACGACCAGCTTGACCATCTGGCCAAGCTCGGCAAGCGCCCCGGGATCGTGTTCCAGGTCATGCCGTTCTCGGCTGGCGCACATGCTGGTCTCCTGGGCGAGTTCATCCTGCTCGGCCGCAGTGACGGACACGATGTCGCCTACACTGAGTGCGTTGCGAGCGCGCGGCTAATCGAGCAGTCGGACGAGGTTGCGGCATTCGACCTGGTGTTTGACATGATCCGCGCCGTAGCACTCTCGCCCGAGGCGTCACTGGACTTGGTTGCCCGAGTACAGGGAGAGATCAGCCATGGATTTGACTAAGGCCAAATGGTGCAAGAGCAGCCGCAGCAACGCTAACGGCGGCGCCTGCGTGGAAGTCGCCGGAAACCTGCGTGACGTCGTTGCGGTTCGTGATTCGAAAGACCGTGAGGGTCCAGTGCTGGTCTTCACCTCGGATGAGTGGCAGGCGTTCACCGCTGGGGTGCGGGGCGGCGAGTTTGACCTAGCCTGATCCGCTCTGAGACCAGGCTGCCGCACAGGGGCGCCGCAGTGCGTGCGGTTTCCCTCACGATGCCAACGACGGACTGAGCGGGCCGTTCTGCCGTGTGTACACCCCGGCAGCGGTCTGGGCGTCGCGACTGCTTCGCATCGGAATCGACTGCGGCTTTCAGCCGGGCAACACGGACGCACGTGGCGAACGGACGCCCTGCCGCTGCGATACGATCCTGCCGTTCATCAAGAGGATCGATGAGCCTGCATCTCCACGTTCCGGCACTTCACGGCGCTCTCGTGCGCTTGGAAAGGCTGTCCGGCCACCATGCTGACGAACTCGCCGCAGCGGCTGACTATGACCGATCGGCCTTCGGCTTCACCTGGGTCCCGCATGGGAAAGCAGAGGCCAAGGAGTACGTGCGAACTCAGCTGAGCCGTGCTCGCAGCGGCGAACTCGTTCCCTTCGCGCAGGTGCGCACCGCCGACGGCCGGGCAGTCGGAAGTACCTCTTACTTCAACTTCCGATCGCTCCCCGGCGCCGCGGCTCCCTTCGCGGTCGAGATCGGCTTCACCTGGCTCGCCGCACCGGCGCAAAGATGCGGCATCAACATCGAGGCGAAGCTTCTCCTGCTCAGCCACGCCTTCGAGCGGCTGGGCGTCGCGCGAGTGGATTTCAAGACAGACGCCAGAAACGAGCGGTCACGCCGGGCGATCGAGGGCCTGGGAGCGCGCTTTGAGGGTGTGCTCCGAAGCTTCGGGCAGTCGTGGGCACCTGGCGAGGAGGGACTGCTGCGCGACTCGGCCATGTATTCGGTCATCGCCTCGGAATGGCCGTCCTGCGAGGACCATCTCCTGGAGCGGCTGGGCACGGCCTTGAAGGCCTGACTCACCACCACGAACCTGGGCGTAATTCGCGAATGCCGCTGCGAGTTCATCTACTCTGCCCGGCATGCAGATTCCACCCAGCGCGCGGGTCTACCTGACCACGGCCATCAGCCTGGCCGGGGTGGCCCTGGCCACATGGTTCGGCATGCAGGCAGGCGCCGCTGTCCTTGACCGGCAATGGTGGACGCTGGGAGCCGTGGCCGCGAGCGTGACCGCCGCCGGAGTGCCCGCCTACGAGCAGATCCGCAAGGAGCAAATGCGGGCCAAGGCGGAACAGGTGGCGGTCGATGCGGCGGTCACGATGCGCGTGACCATGAATGACGCTCTCGACCCGATCGTGCGCCAGCTTGGCCGGGTGGCCACGGCGGCGAGCAAGCATGAACAGGAGGCGCTGCGGGAGGCAACGATCCCCATGGTGGTGGACTCGGCGGCCCATATCGTTGGCTCCGGACGGGTGCGGGCCTGCCTGTTCCGGTTCGCGCCCGGAATGCCGGGGACGCTGGTTCCCACTCAGTACAGCGGCCGGGTGGACGATCCGCTGGAACCGATCGGCGAGGGAACCCCGCCAGGAGACCTGGTTCTCAGCATGATCCGGCGCAACCAGCATCTCTTCTGCCCCGACCTTGACGCCGACCCGCCGCCAGGGTGGCGCGTCACGGCGCCACAGACGTACAAGTCGTTCGCTGCCGTTCCGGTTGCGGCCGGGCAGAACGCGTTCGGCATGCTGATGGTGGACGCGTTAGAGAAAGACGGGATCAGGCGGGCAGACGTGCCGCTGGTTCGGCTACTTGCCGGGCTGCTCGCTGACGCCTTGGCATAGGCTCGGAATGGCGGGCGTTTCGATAACGCGAGAAGTGACCATCGGCCGTTGACCACTGCCGGGCACCAGCTGACACTGAGGTCGTGAGGAAGGGAACGAGCGTGGCGGTCCACATCACCATCGAGGACCACGATGACCGTCCCGAGCGGATGGTGCGTGATCCGGATGGCTACTTCGCCGATGCCCGCCAGCGGGCCGAGCAGGAACTCATTCACCAGGC
>DAIRVB010000177.1:0-7930 GCA_036803065.1 Streptosporangiaceae bacterium | reverse complement strand
GCTGCCGGAGTACCGGGGATGCTGCGCCGTCGAGCACGCACTGCTGGACGGCGCGGCCGAGTTCGGCGCGACGTTGCACCTATGCGACCGCGAGATCGACACGGGGCCCATCGTCGACGAGGAACGGATACCCATCACGGCGGCCGATACGGCACGCACGCTGTGGTCCAAGGTGGACGATCTGTCGCTCCTCCTGCTGAAGCGGACCCTGCCTCGAGTGGTGGAAGCGGCACGCGATGGCCAGCGGGTTCCCGTCCGAGCCCAGGACGCGACGGGGGCACAGTATTTCAAGGCGGGCTTGCCGCGCGAGGGGCGCCTCGATGTGTCGGGGGGCTGGGACTCAGTGGTGCGGCAGGTCCGGGCTTACGATCACCGCCGATGGGAACCGGCGTTCCTCGAATGCGACGGTCACCGGATCCGCTTCCGGTACCAGGACGGGAACGTTGTCCTGGACCGGGTTGAAGCCTTCGACCAGTTAGACCGCCGTCCGCGCGTCAGTGCCGTGCCCCGGTCATCCGAT
The DNA here is from genome assembly GCA_036803065.1 of Streptosporangiaceae bacterium. Taxonomy (GTDB): domain Bacteria; phylum Actinomycetota; class Actinomycetes; order Streptosporangiales; family Streptosporangiaceae; genus JAWWPY01. Next base: position 7,410 of record DAIRVB010000177.1, on the reverse strand, counting down.
GCCCGGTTCATCAGCGTGCCGGAGGGCTAGGCATGCTGATGGCCGGGGGCATCCTGATGATCAGGATGCCCCCGGCCATCCTCGCTGATCAGTAAGTGAACTCACGGCGGCGCGCGGCTTCCCGGCTGGACCGCCGGTCGGGCGTCCCGTTCGTGACATCACCCTCGCCAGTGGGCGGCACAGGCGGCACAGGTGCGGCACGCGCCCCGCCACGCTGCTGCTGCTCGACGTAGGGCCTGCCAGCGGGCACTGGCTCCGGCTCGTCGGCCGTGGGACGGTACCTCCGCCGGTGCGGCTGCTGATACGGCGACTGCTCGTCGTCCGGGGCGGGAGGCGGCGCGTACCCGGAAACCCGATCACCGCCACGCGTCTCACCGCGGCGCCGGCGGATCTCCGCGTCCAGGATCTGCGGGAGAGCGTAGGTAAGAACCAGGCCCAGGCCCACGATCAGCACGATAGTTCGTGCCTTCTTGCTGACCTCGAGCTTCGCGGTGGGGTGAAAGGAGATGACCATACTCGTGATCCGGTTGGTCGGGGTCAGGAACGACTGGAGCGCCGTGATCTTGGCCTGAACCTCGCTCGTGACGCCCTGCAGCGTGTTCTCGACCAGGGCCTGATTCTTGCCGGTGACCGTGATGTCCAGGATCGGCCCGGACGTGGTCGGGTCGTCCGCGACCGTGTAGGAGGCGGTGTAGCCGCGGCTGGCGAGAGCGGTGATGGTGGCCGGATCCATGACCTGACGCAGGACGATGTCACCGGCGATGTTCTCCGAGCCGCCGTAGCTCATGTACGGGTTGTTGCCGTTCAGCTTCGAGGCTTGCTGCGACGGCAACAGGACGACCATGGACTCCGTCTGGTAGGGCCCGGGCATCTTGACCCACGCCGCGACACCGGCCGCGAAGGTCAGGACTAGCAGAAAGCCAGCCAGGATCCACTGCCTGCGCAAGGCGCGCAGCGACGCCGTCAAGTCCATTTACTTACCCGCCCGCCTGTCGAGACCCGCCGCCTCCGGGCAGCCGATCCGCTGCCCGAGTGGCCTGATGCCCACCGTCATCCGACCGCGGCACCCGCTTCGTCCAAGGCGCAGCTAGTGCGGTCTGTCCCGGCAGTCTACCGACCGGGGCATGCACGATGCAGCACATTGGGCGGTTCGGCCCCGCCTTGACGTGATCTGGGCTCCGACGTGACTTTTACCAGCCATAGAACCACTGCGTGCCGCCATAGACTGTATCGTCTCCGGCAGGCGCCCGAGAAGTATGCCGGGCGGGGGTGACCTGAGCGCGCGGATTGGGACGGGAGGGGACTGCTCGTGAGCTTGCCCGAGATCGCAAGGCTCCTGCGGCGGCACTTCATCGCCGTCCTGGCCGTTCTCATCATCGCCGCTGGCGTCGCCTATGGTTTCAAGCACACCGCGCCGACATATACGGAGAACGGCACGCTGGTCTTCGTCCCGCCCATATCCGGGGCCAAGCCCAATCCATTCGAGGCCGTCGGCGGCGCCCTCACCGAGGCCGCTGGCACCGTTGCCGCCCAGACCATGAGCCCGCAGGGCCAGCAGCAGATACTCAGGGCCGGCGGAACCGCCCAGATCGACGTGGAACTGCTCAACAGCTACAACCTGCAGTACCCGAACTTCAGCAACCCGTACTTGACGGTGAGCACGACGTCTAAGGACTTCCCCGCCGTCCACCAGACATTCACCGTGGTCACCACGTCGCTCACTCAGCAGTTCACGGCCTCGGAGGTGCGGGATGGCGTCGCGCCGAACAACCGCATTGCGATCCTGCTGGCCGGGGACACCGGGCCGCTCCTGGAGCAGGGGTCGTCGAAGCGGGCCCTCGCCGGGCTGATCATCCTCACCCTGATAGCCATCTTCGCGGTCGCGTCCTTCTTTGACCGGCATCCGATCCGGTTGCTCCCCTCCGCCCGGAGGCGGGCGGCTGAGCCGCGCCCCTCGCAGGTGCGTGCCGCCCGGATCCGGGCGGGTAATCCGGCTGCGCCGGACTACTGAGCCGGGGGTTCAGGCGGGGATCTCAGCAGCGGCGACCCCGTCAGGCGACGGGGGATGCGTCTCCCCGTCAGGCCGTTGGAGCCTGAATCTCGTCGGTTGGCCGTGGGTGCCCGGACGGTCCGCTGCCGGAGAGCAGCGTCGCCGCGATCCGTTGCCCGGCCCGTCCGTCCCACAGGGCTGGCGACCGCCGCGGGGGCGGGGCCTGCAGCACGCTGAGCGCCGTTTTGACGATTCTTTCCGGGTCGCGTCCCACGAGCTGATTGGTGCCCTCGGTGAGGGTGATGGGGCGCTCGGTGTTGTCTCTGAGGGTGAGGCAGGGGACGCCGAGGACGGTGGTCTCCTCTTGCACGCCGCCGGAGTCGGTCAGGACGAGGCGCGCCGCGGCTTGCAGCGCAATGAAGTCGAGGTACCCGGCGGGCGGGATGACCTGCACCCGGTAGGAGAGCCCCGCACCCTGCAACTGGCCCGCCACCCTGGGGTGAGCAGGGAGGACGAGCGGGCACGCGCGGGCGACCTCGTCCAAGGCGGACAGCAGCCCGGCGAGCGCGGCCGGGTCGTCCACGTTGGCCGGCCGGTGCAGCGTCACGAGCGCGTACTCACCGGGCTCAAGCCCGAGCCGCCGCAGCGTGTCGCCCCCGATCGCCCGGTCGCGGTTCGCCAGCAGCGTGTCCACCATGACGTTGCCCGCCAGGTGAATCTGATCCGGCCGGTGCCCCTCAGCCTGCAGGTTGGCCACCGCGTCGGCTGACGGGGCGAAAAGGTAGTCGCTGACCCTGTCCGTGACCACGCGGTTGATTTCCTCGGGCATGGTCCAGTCCCTGCTGCGCAGGCCCGCCTCCACATGCGCGAGCAGCGCACCGGACTTCGCGGTCACCAGCGCGCACGCCAGCGTGGAATTGACGTCCCCCACCACCACGACCACGTCCGGGCGCAACTGCTCGGCCAGCGGCTCGAACGCCGTCATCACCCGGGCCGTCTGGGTGGCGTGGCTGCCCGAGCCCGCCCCCAGGTGATGGTCAGGCGGGCGGATCCCCAGATCGGCGAAGAACACGTCGTTCATCGCGGCGTCGTAGTGCTGCCCGGTGTGGACCAGGATGACGTCCGCGCCGCGTTCCTCAAGCGCGTCCATCACCGGCTTGACCTTCATGTAATTGGGCCGCGCGCCGGCGACGCAGATCACTCGCATCGGCGCGGTCCTCACAGGATTTCGACGTTCTGTCCGGCCAGGCGGCGGCGGCAGTCGAAGATGAACCGCGCGCGCTTGCCGATGTCCTCGAAGTCGAACGCATCATGGTCGGTGAGCAGGACGACAGCGTCAGCGCTGGAGACTTCCTCGGCTGTCGGCTCCACCCGGGCCACCAGCCCGTCAATGGCCCTGGCCTCTGCGACATGCGGATCCGCGGCCCGGACGTCAGCTCCCAGCCCGGCCAGCAACTGGGCGACCCGGACGGCGGGCGACTCCCGCGCATCGCCGGTGTTCTTCTTGTACGCGAGCCCCAGCAGCAGGATGCGCGATCCCCTGATCGCACGGCCGCGCTCGTTGAACGCCAGCATCAGGCGGTGGATGACGTAGTCAGGCATATGCCGGTTGATATCGTCGGCCAGCTCAACGAAACGGAAGCTCTTGCCCAGCGACCGCTCCACCCGCCAGGAAAGGTACGAGGGGTCGATCGGCAGGCAGTGGCCCCCCACCCCCGGGCCCGGCGTGAACGGCATGAAACCGAACGGCTTGGTGGAGGCCGCGTCGATCGCCTCCCACACGTTGATGCCGAGGTCGTTGGCGAACATGGCGAGCTCGTTGACCAGGGCGATGTTCACATGCCGGAAGGTATTCTCGATCAGCTTGGCCAGCTCAGCCTCACGCGGCGAGGAGACCGGCACGGTGCGCTCGACCACGCCATCGTAGAAAGCCTGGACGGCCGCGAGGGAACCGTCATCGATCCCAGAAACGATCTTCGGTGTCGTCGTCAGCGTCCAGGTGCTGTTACCTGGGTCGATCCGCTCCGGGCTGTAACCCAGATAGAAATCAGTGCCCGCGGCCAGCCCGGAGCCGTCCTCCAGCCAGGGCAGCACCTGCTCCTGCGTCGTCCCCGGATAGGACGTCGACTCCACGACCACGGTCGCGCCCGGGCGGAGGTACCGGGCCAGCATCCGGGACGCGGCCTCGATGTAGCTGAGATCGGGCAGCCCCTCGCGCAAAGGGGTGGGCACGGTGATGACGGCAACGTCGAACCCGGCGCACGCGGCCTCGTCGGATGATGGCAGGAACTGACCGCTGTGCAGCGCGTCCTGCAGTTCCGCGCTGGAAATGTCCTCGACGTAGGACTCCCCGGCAGCCAGCAGCTTCACCCGGCCAGGGTCGGTGTCGTAGCCGATCACCCGGTGGCCCGCCGCCGCCGCGCGCATCGCGAGCGGCAAGCCCACATACCCCAGTCCGGCGACAACGACTGTCGTCACGAATTCCCCCCTGGTACGCGGCCGTGCATTCGCTCCCGCGCGACCAGCATGATGAATGACATGTTGGTGGTAAGGTACCGTCGGCCGAGCCGGACCGGCTCCTGCAACGCCCGGTAGAGCCACTCCAGGCCATGGTCCTGCCACCAGGCAGGCGCCCGCCGGGTCAGCCCCGCGAGCACGTCGAACGATCCCCCGACCCCGTGTATCACGTTCGCCTCGGTGGCCGTTCCCCACTCGCTGAGGAACACCTCCTTGCGTGGCGAGGACATGCCCACGAACAGGATGTCAGCGCCGGAGCGGCGGATGTCCTCGGCGACCTCGGCCTCCTCGCCCGCCTGGTAGTAGCCATCCCGGGCGCCCGCAACAGACAGCCCGGGAAATCTCCGGCCGACCTCGTCCAGCATCCTCGCGAGAATGTCCGGCCGCGCCCCGAGGAAGTACACGCGATAGCCGCGGTCAGCGGCCTCGGCGAGCAGGTCCGTGAAGAGGTCGATGCCCGCCACGCGCTCCGGCAACGGCGAGCCCAGCACCCGGCTCGCCCAGACGACGGCCTGGCCGTCGGCCAGGATCAGGTCACATTCCCCGACGGCTTGGCGTAGCTGCGGGTTCCGCCGCATGGCCACGACTTTGGCGGCGTTCAGCACGCCGATGGACAGGTGCTCACCGTTCTTTATCGCGTCGGTGCATCGCGCGACGGCCTGCGACATGGTGACCGCGTCCACCGAGAGCCCGAACAGGTCCCGCTGCATCAGCCCAGCCGGGTTGTGATCCATCCCACCCTCACAGTCATGGCAGCCACGTCATAAGGAGCCAGCCCAGTTCGTAAGGGCGGCACTCGTGATCAACAGGGCCCGGCCGGTACACCCGGTCGAGCGCTGGCAAGCCCATCCCGGGACGGATCCGGGTGGATGCCGCGCGGAGCCCGCGCACCACCTTCCGCGGGTCGCCGCGTGCCACCTTGCGCCAGGTAATCGGCGGCTCATCGAGCACCAGATCCTCGCCGGCCTCGGGCGGACCCTGCAGCCAGCGCAGGCCCTGGCCGATGGCGTCGAGGTGGTCCGCCCCGCCCGCGTCGGCCAGGTCGAGCAGCGCCATCGGCGCCATCGCGTGCTGATGGACGGTGTACACCGGGTAACCCTCCACGACCTCGCCGGTGCGCGAGTCGTAGTGCCACCACCACTGCCCGGCAGGTCCCTGCGCGGCGCAGATAACCCCGGCCACGGTGTTGGCCACGGCCAATGCCTCGGGATCGTCGGCGCTGCCGTGCAGCCGGGCGAGCGCCTGGATGGGATAGACCTGATCGGCGAAGCTGCCCACGTGCGCGCGGTACCACGGGGCATCCCCGCCGGTGGTGTGCGGATAGACGGCAGCGCCGCGGGCGGCCAGCAGGCGCCCCCGCGCGGCCGCCAAGTGCTCCTCCACGTCAGCGTGCCCGCGCGCCGCGACGAGCGCGGTCACCACCCACGCCGCGGCCAGCACGTCCACCGGGCGGTCGGGCCGGTCAAGCTCGGCGAGCCGGCCCACGGCGCGGAGCAGGTCGCCATGCTCCGCAGCGGCGCAGGCCCAGCACACGATGGCCGCGTCGCCGACATTGGCAATGCTGTCGAGACTTTTGGCCAGCCGGCCCAGCAGATCGTGGACGGTCAGCCCGCCCAGCACGTCGCGCTGGTCGGGCTCAGCCAGCCGCATCAGGCCCAGCGCGGCGATCGCACCGTAGCGCAGGCTCGTCCCGGCCGGGCGCAACTGCCAGCCGCCGTCTGGCGTGGCCGCACCGGTCACGGTGAACACGAAGGCCCCGCCGGTGTGCTGCCCCGCCAGCTGGCGGAGGGAGATGCGGATGAGCCGCTCCAGCAGGGCGGCACCCTGGCTATCGCGCTCGGCGACCAGGCCGAGCCGGGCGGATCGCGGCATCACCGTGACGCCGCCCTGGGCCGCCGCACGCACCCCGATGCGCTGGCCACGCAGCGGGTCATGAGTGCATGCAATGCCCAGCCTCCCAACACGTGACCCCACTCGGCCCGACTGCGGCTAGCTCTCTCACCCGCCGCATGGCACTATTCATGCGAAATGCTGAAACTACCCTTATGACGCTCTGCCTGTAGGGACCGATGACGATCAGGGCGCCGCTGTTACCGTTTTGTTATCTTTGCCCAGTGACACCCGGTAGCCGTTGCGCCTCGGCTCCTTCGGCGGCGGCCAGCGCGGGAAATGCCTGCCGCAGCGCCAGCCTCCAGTCCCCGATCGGGCTGAGGCCGGCCCGGCTCCAGGCATCGTGGCCCAGCACGCTGTAGGCAGGCCTGGGCGCCGGGCGGACATACGCGGCGCTCCCTACCGGCCGCACCCGATCCGGGTCCGCGCCCAGCAGGCGGAATACCTCCCTGGCGAGCCCGAACCAGGTGGTCTCCCCGGAACTCGTGGCGTGGTACACACCAGCGGGGGCTCCGGACCTGACCAGCGCGACGATCCGGTCAGCGACATCCATCGTCCACGTGGGCTGCCCGTGCTGGTCATTCACCACGTCCACGTCCGGCCGCTGCTGCTCCAGCCTGATCATCGTCCGTACGAAGTTCGGCCCGTGCGCCCCGTACAGCCAGGCGGTCCGGACGACATAACCGGTCCCGTCCCGCCGGTCCAGCACGGCCTGCTCCCCGGCCAGCTTGGTCCGTCCGTAGGCCGTGCCGGGCGACGGCCCGTCGTCCTCGGCATACGGCCGCCGGGCCTGCCCGTCGAATACGTAGTCGGTCGACGGCTGGATCAGGCGGACGCCGGCCGCGGCGCACGCCGCCGCCAGGTCGGCGACCGCCTGCCCGTTCAGCCGGAGCGCGGCATCCTCGGATGTCTCGGCGGCATCCACCGCGGTCCAGGCCGCGCAGTTGACGACGACCGCCGGGCGCCAGTGCCGCAGCGCGTCACGGACGGCAGCGCCATCCGTGATATCCAGC
>DAIRVB010000176.1:0-7990 GCA_036803065.1 Streptosporangiaceae bacterium | reverse complement strand
GTCTCCCAGCCGACCGTGAGCAGCCAGGAGATCGCGGCGGGCAGCTTGTTGCCGCGCACCCCGAAAGCGGCCCGGCTGAGCACCATGGTCGGCGCCGATCCGCGCTTGCCGGCCACCGCGATGAACCCGCAGAGCAGGAAGGAGACGATGATGCCGACCAGCCCCGCGCCGATCGCCTGCCAGAACGAGATGCCGAAGCCCAGCTCGAACGAGCCGTAGCTCAGGCCGAGGACTGAGACGTTGGCCGCGAACCACGGCCAGAACAGGTCACGCGGCCGGCCCTTGCGCTCGGCGTCGGTGATCACATTGATCCCATTCGCCTCGATCTGCAGCGGGCGCAGTTCCGCTGGGCCGGGCGCGATGGTTCCTCGTGCGCTCTGACTGTCAGCCATGGCGTGCCCCTCCGTGCGGGTAGTACTGGGACGAGTCGTTAAGTGGGGAAATGGCGCGGGCTCTCATCCGCCAGATGGCCAGCGCGGTGAGCACCCCAGCGCCGAGGAGAACCGCCGCCGCCGCGGCCCGTTTCGCCGGGAGCGCGGGCGCCCTGGCTGCGGCGCCGACGCTCGGACCGGCCTGGCTGGCCAGCAGTCGCTCGACATTACCGGCGAACTGTTCCACCAGGCGCTGGCTGACCTCGCCGATCGCCCCCGGGGCGTACTGCGCGACCGTGCCGCGGATCATCAGATCGGCGCTGATCAGTACCCGCGCGCTGGCGCCGTCCGGCTCGACGCGGACTGCCACGTGCGCGTCGGCGCTGCCCTGACCGGCACGTTCGCGCCCTGATGCGCTCAATGTCACTGTGCCTGTGTCCCGGTCGGCGGCATCAAGCCGCACAGTGCCGGCGTAGACGGCGTCGATCGGGCCGATCGTGAGCTCGATCTGGCCCGCGTAGGTCCCGTCCGCGACCTCGCCGATCAGGCGGCTGCCCGGCAGGCACGCGGCGACCTTGCCCGCGTCCAGCAGGGCATCGAAGACCTCCGCGGCCGGACGGCGGATACGGAACGCGCTGCTGAGCTCCACCCGCGCTGCCCTAGCTATCCATGATCGCTTTGCGCTGCGCCCCGTCTACCGGGATGTGGGCGCCGTTGATGAAGCTGGCGCGGGGCGAGGCCAGGAAGGTGACCAGCGCGGCCACTTCCTCGGGCTCGCAGATGCGGCCCACCGGGATCGAGGCCTCGGCCAGTTCGTGCGCCCGGTCCTGGGTCACGCCCTTGTCGCGGGCGAAGGCCTTCTCCAGGGTGTCCCACCGGTCCGTGTTCACCGGGCCCGGGTTGACGGTGTTGATCCGCACGCCGTAGCGGCCGTACTGCTCGGCCACGGAGGACGCGAAGTTGATGTCAGCAGCATTGGCCACGCCGGCGGTCATCTCCCAGTAGCTCGGCTTCAGGCCGTCGTTACCCACCACGAGCACGATCGCACCGCAGCCCCGCTCACGCATATGCCCGATGACCGCACGCACCGAACGGACATAGCCCATGAACTTCAGGTTCAGGCTCATCATCCACTGCTCTTCGGTCAGGTTCTCCAGCAGGCCACCCGGCGAGCTGCCGGCACAGGTGACCAGGATGTCGATCGCGCCCAGCCGGTCCTGCGTGGCGGCCACGCAGCGCTCGACGTCCGCGGTGACACTCATATCGCCGGCCAGCGGCGTGGCAGGCGGTGATCGTGCAACAGCGGTGCGGCTCCGGCCGCGTCGGCTTTACCGAAAATTTGCCTTAAATCCTGAAATCTCCGTATTGCCGTGCGGAAGCCAGGCATTACCCTCGGGTCCTCGGAAAGGAAGGCGGCGTGTCCGTTACCCAAACCGACAGCAGCAGAGCCAGCGCTTATGAGGCCGTCCAGGCCAGCCGGGAGTTCCGGACCCTGCGGCGGCGCTTCGGGTCTTTCGTCGTCCCGGCCACCATATTGTTCATCAGCTGGTACTTCCTCTTCGTCATCGTGGCCGCCTTCGCGCCGGGCTTCATGAGGATCAGCGTGGTCGGCGAGATCAACGTGGGACTCTGCTTCGGTCTGCTGCAGTTCGCCTCCACCTTCGCGATCACCATCCTTTACAGCCGCTGGGCGCGGCGGAAGCTCGACCCGCTCTCCGACCGGCTGAGACAGCGGCTGGAATCGGGCCGCAGGCGATGACCGGCATCGCTGCCGTAAGCTCCCTGGTCAGCGGCCCCGTGGTCAGCGGCCCCTGGGCCACAGGCATCGTGGGCAAAGGCATGATGGCCGCCCAGATCGTCGGAACCCCGGCGGTCAACATTTCCGTTTTTGCTTTTTTCGTCATCGTGAGCCTGGTCATCGCGATCAGCGCCGGCGGGAAGAACCAGACCACCACGGACTACTACGCTGGCGGGCGGGCCTTCACCGGCCGCCAGAACGGCATCGCGATCGGCGGTGATTACCTGTCGGCCGCATCGTTCCTGGGCATCGCAGGTGCCATCGCCCTGGATGGATACGACGGATTCCTCTATTCCATCGGCTTCCTGGTGGGCTGGCTGCTGGTCATGCTGCTGGTCGCCGGGCCGCTGCGGAACACCGGCCGGTACACAATGGGCGACGTCCTCGACCTCCGGCTGAAGGCCGTCCCGGTGCGCGCCGCCGCCGCGGTGTCCACCCTGACCGTGAGCCTGTTCTACCTACTGGCCCAGATGGCCGGGGCCGGCGCACTGGTCAGCCTGCTGCTCGGGGTGAACAGCACGCAGGGCCAGGATCTCACGGTCGCCGCCGTCGGCCTGCTGATGATCTTCTACGTCCTGGTCGGCGGGATGAAGGGCACCACCTGGGTGCAGATCATCAAGGCGGTGCTCCTCACGGCCGGGTCGGCGGTGACCGTCGGCTGGGTGCTGGCACGGGCCGGGTTCGACCTGTCGGGCTTGCTGCATGACGCCGCCGCCTCCAGCCCGGCGGGCAACGCGGTGCTCGTCCCGGGCCTTCTCTACGGAGCGAGCACCGTCTCGAAGCTCAGCTTCATCTCGCTGGCGCTGGCCCTGGTGCTCGGCACGGCTGGCTTGCCGCACGTCCTGATGCGGCTTTACACCGTGCCGAACGCCCAAGAGGCCCGCCGCAGCGTGGCCTGGACGGTCGGGCTGGTCGGGACATTCTACCTGTTCACGTTGGTGCTCGGATACGGCGCGATGTGGCTGGTCGGGGCGAAGCAGATCGAGGCCGCGCCGGGCAAGGCCAACTCGGCGGTGCCGCTGCTCGCCTTCAAGCTGGGCGGGACGCTGCTGCTGGCCATCGTGGCCGCCGTCGCCTTCGCCACCATTCTCGCTGTCGTGGCCGGCCTGACCATCACCGCCAGCGCCTCCTTCGCCCACGACGTCTACGCTAGCGTGCTGCACCGCGGGGACGCCACGCCGGGCAGTGAGGTCCGGGTGGCGCGGATCACGGCGGTGACGATCGGCGTCGTGGCAGTGATCGGCGGAATGTATGCCAAGAACATAGATGTGGCGTTCCTCGTCGCACTGGCGTTCGCCATCGCCGCGTCAGCGAACCTGCCGTCCATCCTGTATTCACTCTTCTGGGCGCGGTTCACTGCCCGTGGTGCGCTGTGGAGTATCTACGGGGGGCTGATCAGCTCGGTCGGCCTGATCATCCTCTCCCCGGTTGTCTCCGGCCACGGGAACCTGTCGCTGATCGCCGACCCGCACGTCAACTTCGCGTTGTTCCCGCTGAACAATCCTGGGCTCGTGTCCATCCCGCTGGCATTCCTGCTCGGCTGGCTAGGCTCGGTAACTGACCAGCACCCCGCCGACCCGGCGCGGTTCGCCCGGATGCAGGTGCGGGCCCTGACCGGGGTGGGCGCGGAGCGGGGTGGCCATAGCTGAAGCAGGGACCGCGGCTGCTCGCCGCGGACCAGAGAGGAGCCGAGGGGGAGTCGGACATGGCGAGCGACATGACGGAGGGGATGCCAGTCATCCTGCCGCCGCTCGATCCAGGAGTGCTCCGGGTGATCCGCTCGTCAGCCGGCCAGCTGATCCAGCTCAGGGAAGCATTCATCCAGCAGCTGCGCTACGACCTCGCAACGCTGATGCCGGACCGGGTCACCCGCCTGCCCGGGGATGGGTGGGCGTTCTGCGAGCGGCTGGTGCACACCATGCTGTGGGTAGCGCTGTACGACCAGCCGCCGCATGTGGTCGCCGACGCGCTGCGCCAGGTGGGCACGAGGAACCGGCTGGAGGGCTTTCCCGAGGCGCAGTACGTCGGCGTCGCGCACGCGCTGGTGCGCACCGTGCGCTACTTCAGCGACGACTGGTCCACCTCGATGGGCTCGGCGTGGATCAGCTACTTCCTGTGGATCAAGCCGCATTTGCTGGCCGGCGCGAACCAGGCCGCCGTCCAGCTGGCCAGCGCGGAGCAAGCCGGATCCCCGCAGGGGGGAGCACAGCAAGCAGGAGCACAGCAAGCAGGAGCCTGGCGGACCGATGCCTGGCCGGAGGCTACCCCGGCGCAGGCCGCTGCCCAGGCACCCCGCGGAGGGCCCGCTCAGGCGGGCGGGGACGTCGATCTGGAGTCGGTCGCGGAACTGCTCGACCATGAGGACGAGGACGACGATGACGTCGGCTACGGTCAGATCATGGTCTCGATGACCCGCGGCCCGCGGCGCGAGCGCCCGCGGGACCCGGACTGAGGCATCACCCCGCCGACGTGATCAGAGGCCAGACCCCGACCCGCAGGCCAGTTCACGCTCAGACAGGACGATCTCGTCATCGGGCCAGCCCGGAGACCAGCGCGGCGCAGTTGGTCTTGCCGAGGTGATTGCGCGGCACAGCCGCGACCTCGAACACCCGCTTCGGGCATTTGTAGGAGGCCAGCACCGTGCGCGCGTGCGCGATCAGCGCGGCCTCGTCGAAACGGCACCCGGGCCGCACCACCACCCAGGCCGTCACCTGCTCGCCCCACCGTGCGTCCGGGACTCCGGCCACCACAGCCTCGGCGACAGACGGATGGCTCTCCAGCGCGACCTCGACCTCGCGGGGATAGACGTTCAGCCCGCCGGTGATGATCAGCTCCTTGATCCGGCCACGAATGACGAGGTGCCCACTGGCCTGGTCGACGGGGCCGATGTCTCCCGTGCGGAACCAGCCGTCTTCGGTGAACGCCGCCTCGGTCGCGGCGGGGTCACGCCAGTAACCGCCGAAGACCTGAGGGCCGTGGAGCTGGATCTCCCCAATCTGTCCCGGCCGGCGCCTCGCGGCCGGCTGACCAGATCCGGGCCAGCACCCCGGGCAGCGCCAGGCCGACGGTGTCACCGCGCGGGTCGCCGCAGGGGTTGGACACATCGAGCCCGGTCTCGGTGGTCCCGTAGCGGACCACCGGCAGCCGGCCGAGCAGCCCCGGCAGCCGCGCGGCCAGTGCCGGGCTCAGCGGAGCCGATCCGCAGACGGCCAGCCGCAGGCCGCCAAGCACCGGTCCGGGGTGCCGGTCCTGCGCCGCGGCGTCCAGCAGCCCGCGGTAGATAGTGGGCACGGCGAACAGCACGCTGGCACCGCTCACGCGCACCGTTTCGATGAGGTCAGCGGCGTCGAACCTCGACCGGATGTGCGCCGTGGAGCCTGCGATGAGCGTGGCGTGCACGCCCCCGAGGCCGTGCTGATGGAACAGCGGAAGGGCATGCACGAGCACATCATCTGCGCTGCACCCACAAGCCAGCATGGCCGAACGGATCGACACCACCAGCTGCCGATGGGACAGCGGCACCCCCTTGGGACGGCCCGTTGTGCCGGAGGTGTACGCGAGCAACGCCGTGTCCTCCGGTCGCGCCTCGATCACCCGGCGCCCCGCGTCACCGGCGACCGTTTCCGGCAGGTCCGCGGGATCCACCGTCAGCGGAGGGCTGGGCAGCTCGGTGAGCCGCCGGGCCGGGCCAGGGTCAGCGAAGGCGATCGCCGCTCCCGAGTCGGCCACCAGGTGCCCGAGTTCTGCGGCGGTGTAGGCCGGATTGGCGAGCACAACGATCCCGCCCGCCCGGAGCGCGCCGAGTAGCAGCGCAGGAAACCGGGACTGGACGCCGCGGCGAGCAGCACCCGGCCGCCGGGCTCCAGCCGCCGGGCCAGCCAGCTCGCTACTCCTGCGGCGCCGGCATCCAGTTCGGCGTGCGTCATCGGCTGGCCGTCCACAGTGACCGCGCGGTCTGGTCGGGCACCCGGCGCGCGGATTCGGCGGCGAGCTCAGGAATCGTTGCGGCGCCGAGCCGCTCGACCAGCGCGTCAAGGTCGCGATCGACGCGGGTGTCCTCGCTGCGGGTGTCCTCGCTGCGGATGTCCCCGGCACTGCCGAGGTGCGCCCGCCAGCCAGCCCGGCTCCACTCCTCAGCGGCTGGGTATCCCAGTTTGTGGACGGACTGCGCTGCAGCAGCATCTGGCGTCCACGGACCAGCGCCTGCCGCCGTCGGCGGCCAGCCGCTCATCCTGGATCCGGCGGGAGCGGCCCCTGGGCCCACGCTTCGCGGTTCGCGTCGCGCTCGGCGTGCAGCCGGTCGAGCAGGCCGCCGGCCGATGTCACCATCTTGACCTTCGCCAGGGCGCCAGGGCCGTGGGCGAGCACGGACTCCGCGAGGTCCGCCGCGATCTGCCCGGGCTCGTCGTCAACCCGGTACAGCAGGCCGAGCCGGAGCGCCTCGGCGGCCTCCACCCAGCGGCCGGTCATGGTCAGCTCCATCGCGGTACCGCGGCCCACGAGGTCGGGCAGCAGCCACGCGCCGACCGACAGGTCCCGGCCGGGCGGACCGGCCCACCGTAGCCTCGCTCCCGGGCCCGCGATGCGCAGATCAAGTCCTCTTTGTTGTTGTCAAGGGACACGCCGGGTTTTCTTTGATGTGGGCTTCGGCGAGATGGTCCTTGTGGCCGGGGTGGCGGGTCGTAGGGTGGGGCTGAGCTCGGGAGTGGCTTGTCCGAAGAGCTGGCGCTCGGGGTGTGAGCCGGCCGCGCTGGAGTCAGAGTCGTTCCCCGGTTGCCCTCCCGGGCCCTTCGCGGCCGCCGTGGCGGTGGCCTGCCGGGCGGCCACGACCCGTGACATATGGTATACCAAATCGAGAAACCGCTGACGTGGCAAGCGCCGTGACGCGTACCCCCGAGAGGACGCCGGTGAAACCAGCCCCTTTCATTTATCACCGCACTCGCGACGTCGTGGAGACCGTCGGCCTGCTGACCGAACTCGGGACGAGGCGAAGATCCTCGCGGGCGGGCAGAGCCTCGTCCCGATGATGAACTTCCGGCTCGCCCGGCCGAGCGCGCTGATCGACGTGACGCGCATTCCCGGCCTGGACTACCTGCGCGCCGGTGACGACGGCCTGCACGTCGGCGCCCTGACCCGGCACCGCAGCGTTGAGATTACCCATGACCCCGCGGTGCTGGCCGGATTCGCCGTCCTGCCGCGGTCGGGGGCTGGCGTGGCGTGGAGGGCTGGCGTGGCGTGAGTGGCTGATGTGGCGTGGGCGGCTGGTGCGGCGCGGGAGGCCCATATGACGCGGAATCCTGGCCTGACGCGGGTGGCCGGCGTCCGTGGCCCCGGCCCGGCCCCCGAGGCAGGGCCGCAGGCCGCGTTCCGCTGGGTGGGAGCGCCGGTCCCCCGCAAGGAGGACCGGCGGATGCTGCTCGGCCGTGGCCGGTTCACCGGCGACATGGCCAGGACCGGCACGCTGCACGCGGCGTTCGTGCGCAGCCCCTTCGCCGCAGCGCAGGTGACCGCGATCGACCTGTCGGCCGCGCTGGCCGTGCCTGGCGTGCGGGCCGCGTTCACGGCCGCGGAACTCGGTCACCCCTACCTGCTCGCCGTCCTGGAGCGGGAGGAGTTCACCGCGACCAGGATGCCGCTGCTGGCCGGCGACCAGATCCGGTTCGTGGGCGAGCCGGTGGCGGTGGTCATCGCCGACGATCCGTACGTCGCGGAGGACGCCGCCGAGGTGGTGGACGTGGAGTGGACGCCACTGCAGGCCATCGCCGACCTCGACGCGGCCTGCGCCACCGGCGCCCGTCAGGTGCACGGCGAACTGTCCGGC
>DAIRVB010000175.1:0-7999 GCA_036803065.1 Streptosporangiaceae bacterium | reverse complement strand
GGCCTGGTCACCGCCCTACCGGCCCGCCAGCGAGTCGCGCTCGCGCTCGCGTCCGGGAGGTCAGGCGCTGCGACGGCCCGCGAGGACCCGGCGGATGTCCGCGGTCTCGTCTTCGCTGTAGCGCTCGAGGATCGCTTCGAGGTCGTTCAGGTCGCGCGGCGAGGTGTAGCTCGCCAGCTCGCGCTCCAGGGATTTGCGTGCGGCACGCGCCGCACGGGCGTCGCGGAGCTCATCACGGATCGAAGTCCACAGGGGGCTCCGTGCCTCAGTGGTGCTCTGCATTTGCTTGTCCTCACGATCGGTGGTCCTTACCTATTCGAGTGTGCACGACCGCCATCGATGCGTCCAATGACTAGAATGCAAGTGATTCATGACTTAGAATCATGGATGTGGATACGGATGCGCTGCGCTGGTTCCAGCAGGTCGCCGACGGCACGACCGTGACCGAGGTCAGCGAGCTGGAGGCGGTCACCCAGTCCGGGGTTTCGCGCGCCTTGGCGCGCCTGGAGGCACAGATCGGCACGCCGTTGCTGCGAAGGTCTGGCCGTATCCTCCGGCTGACCCACGCGGGCTCGGTGTTCAAGCGGCACGTCGACGCCATGCTGCACCAGCTCGACGACGGGATCGCCGCCGTCAATCAGCTTCTCGAGCCCGACACCGGCACCGTGGCCCTCGCCTTCCAGCACTCGCTTGCTACCTGGCTGGTGCCAGACCTGGTCAGAAGCTTCCGCGCCGCTCACCCCCACGTCACATTCCAGCTGACGCAGGTGCGCGACGAACTGCACTCCGCCGCGCTCGACGGCGGGCGGGCCGACCTCAAGATCGGCACCCGCCGGCCGCGCGACCCATCTGTGCACATGCGGTCGATCGCGGTTGAGCCACTGCGCCTGGCCCTGCCGCGCGATCATCGGCTGGCCGGGCGGCAGCAGATTCGGCTGGCCGACGCATCCGACGAGCCTTTCGTCAGCCTGCGGCCCAATTCTGCGCTGAGGAAGCTGAGCGACGAGCTCTGCGAACGGGCCGGGTTCCGCCCGTCCGTTGTCTTCGAGGGCGACGATCTGTCGACCGTCCGCGGCTTCGTAGCAGCCGGACTGGGCGTCGCCATCGTCCCCGCGCCTCGCGCAGGATCACCGGAAGCCGCGACCGGGCCGGTCCTCTACTGCGAAATCCTGGACACCGGGGCAGTAAGGGAGATCTGCCTGACGTGGTCAGCTGAACGACGCCTGCTCCCGGCGGCCGAACTGTTCCGCAGGCACGTCATACGAACCGCTGCCGCCGGGCAGTTCCCCGCCCTCTCCGCCTGAGGCGTCAGCGTCAGCTGATCATGTCGGGGGGACGGCCAGGTCTTCGCGGCCATACAGCCGGGCTATGGCCGGGGGGTCGTCGCTGGCGCATGTGGCGGCGACCGTGTCGATGAGCAGGTCGTAGCTGGGGCCTGTCTTGGCCTGCTAGCAGGCCTCCATGCGGCCCCATTCGTCCCAGGGCAGCATCTCCAGCTTGCGGAGCGCGGCGACGGCGCATGGGATCCTCGACCAGCACGGCCGGGGCTCCGCGCGCGCTTGATATTCAGCCGCCTGGCAGGCTGGGCCTGTGCTGATTGAGCATCGGGGCAACGCCCCACACGTCCATCCCAGCGCCTACGTGGCGCCCACGGCGGTCCTCTGCGGTGCGGTGCGCGTCGGGCCGGACGCGCGCATCCTGTTCGGTGCCGTGCTCACCGCCGAAGATGGCGAGATCCAGGTCGGCGCCCGCAGTGTCGTGATGGAGAACGCCGTGATACGCGGCCGCGCCCGGCATCCGTCGACCATCGGAGACGACGTACTCGTCGGACCACACGCTCACCTCAACGGGGCCCGCGTCGGTAACGGATGCTTCCTGGCCACCGGCGCTGCCCTGTTCCCGGGCTGTGTCATCGGGGCCGGCAGCGAGGTGCGGATCCACGGTGTCGTCCACGTCAACACGGTCCTGCCGCCAGATGCCACGGTGCCCATCGGCTGGGTCGCGGTGGGTGACCCGGCGAGGATCTACCCGCCGGACCAGCATGAGCAGATCTGGGCCGTTCAGGAGTCACTCGATTTCCCGGGAACCGTCTATGGCGTTACCCGTGGCACTCCGGCAACCGAGCGAATGTCGCGGCAGGCGCGCTGGTTCGCATCGCACCAGCAGGACCGCCTCCTGGATTAGGGCACCGGATAGGGTTGGCCGGGTGCCGCCGAAACGAGAAGTTGCTGGCCGCGTGGATGAGCCGGCCCCGCCCGCCGCGGCCGGCAACTACGGATTTGTGGTGGCCGCCAGCCGGCTGCCGGTGGACCGGGTCGAGGGTCCCGGGGGTGAATCCGAGTGGCGGCCCAGCCCGGGCGGGCTGGTTACCGCTCTTGAGCCGGTGATGCGCGACGCCGGCGGCGCATGGATCGGCTGGCCCGGCGCGGCGGGTGAGGCGCCCGGACCATTCGACGCGGGCGGCATGCACCTGGTCAGCGTGGGCCTGTCGGCCGATGAGGTCCGTGACTACTACGAGGGCTTCTGCAATGCGACGCTCTGGCCGCTGTATCACGACGTCATCGCGCAGCCGGAGTTCCGCCGCCCGTGGTGGGACGCGTATGTCACGGTCAACCGCCGCTATGCGGAGGCAGTAGCCGCGCAGGCGGCCACCGGCGCGACCGTGTGGGTCCAGGACTACCAGCTCCAGCTGGTTCCGGGGATGCTGCGCGAGCTGCGCACCGACGTGCGCATCGGCCACTTCACCCATACGCCCTTCCCCGGCTACGAGATCTTCGCCCAGCTTCCCTGGCGCAGGCAGATCGTGCAGGGCCTGCTCGGGGCCGACTTGCTGGGATTCCAGCGTCAAGGCGACGCAACGAACTTCCTGCGCGCCTGCCGGCGGACCGCCGGGCTGGCGACACGAGGGTCGCTCGTCCGGGTACCGGATTCCTCGCCCGGCGACGCGGGCACGGCCGTCGGCAGGCGGCGCCAGCGCGTCGCAGCGGACCACTCTGCGGACGGCCGCGATGTCCGGGCCGCCGCGTTCCCCATCTCGATCGACTCGGCGGCCTTGGAGGAAATCGCCCGTCGCCCGGACGTCCAGGCCCGGTCTCAGGAGATCCGCGAGGCGCTGGGCAAGCCCGACATCGTCCTGCTCGGCATTGACCGGCTCGACTACACCAAGGGCATCCTGCACCGCCTCACCGCCTATGGCGAGGTGCTCAACGAGGGCCGCCTCGGGCTGCCAGAAGCTGTGCTGGTTCAGGTGGCCAGCCCCAGCCGGGAACGCGTTGAGCAGTATCGCCGCCTGCGGGATGAGGTCGAGGTGGCGGTGGGCCGGATCAACGGCGAGCACGGGGAGGTGGGCACTCCGCCGGTCCACTACCTGCATCAGTCGTACCCGCGGGAGGAGATGGCCGCGCTCTACCTCGCCGCCGACGTGATGCTGGTGACTCCGCTGCGGGACGGGATGAACCTGGTGGCCAAGGAGTACGTCGCCTGCCGCTACGACGAGACCGGGGCACTGGTGCTCAGCGAGTTCACCGGCGCCGCGGACGAGCTGGGCAGCGCGTTCATCGTCAACCCGCACGACATCGAGGGCCTGAAGGACGCCATCGTGCGCGCGGCGACCATCTCCCCCCGGGAGGCCAGGCGGCGGATGCGCTCGATGCGCCGCCGCGTACGGGATCACGACGTGGCCCACTGGGCGGCGACCTTCCTCGATGCCCTGAAACGGACACCCGGCGAATCCACAGCATCCTGAAACCTTCAGCCTCAGCTGGCCTGCAGGAAAGAGCGATCTGCTGGATCTCGTGGCAGAGACGCGGCACCTGCACCCGGCGGCGCTGCCCCAGTGGCGTGGGTTGCTCGGGTTCCACTGGCAGGAACGGCTGGAGCGGGTCATCGAGTTCTCGCTGGCCTACCACGATGCCGAGGAGGCCGCCGCCGACCCCAGCAGCGGCCGGGATGCGCGCCTGGCAGCCCGGCGGCAGGCGACCACGCTACTGCACCGGGCTGTCGCGGAGCGACGCGCGCTCGCCGAGATCGAGGCGGCTCTGGCCCGGCTGGCGACCGGGTGCTTCGGCCGGTGCGAACAGTGCGACGGCGCCATCGCGACCACGAGGCTGACTGAGGCGCCAGAGAGCAGATACTGCGCAGCTTGTGATCACTGATCCGCAGTTTGCGTGTGACGGCCGGGATGCGGGCAGGATCAAGGCATGCCCCGTCAGAGCTATCGCCCGTCGCCCGAGGATCCTCTACTGATCCTGGCGATGGATCACCGAGCGTCGTTCGGCAAGTCGCTGTTCGGCGTCGCCGGCGATCGGCCGGACGAGGGTCAGCGCGCCGCCATGCAGTCCGCCAAACGGCTGATCTACGCGGGGCTCGCTCAAGCGCGCCAGCAACTGCCAGGCGGCCGGGCCGGGGTCCTGGTCGACGAGCGGTACGGCGAATCGGTCATCGAGGCGGCCCGCCGCGACGGGGTGGTCCTGGCCGTACCGGTGGAACACAGCGGCCGGGACTGGTTCGAACTGGAATGGGGTCAGGACTGGCTGGAGCACGTCGCATCGACCCGCCCGGACTTTGCCAAGGTCCTGGTCCGCGACAATCCCGCCTTCCCCGCTGAGCGGCGTGAGCAGCAGCTGCGCGCACTGCGTGAGGTCAGCGACGCACTGGCCGGGCTGGGTGTGCCGTTGCTGTATGAACTGCTTGTGCCCGCGACCGACGAGCAGCGGGCCGCGGCGGGCGGTGAAAGCGACGCCTACGACCGTGACCTGCGCCCGGATCTGGTCATCCAGGTGATCGCCGACAACCAGGCGGCCGGGGTCGAGCCGGCCATCTGGAAGGTCGAGGGCCTGGAAACAGCCGAGGCCGCGCGGGCCGTGGTGAGCCAGATCCGGATCGGCGGGCGTGACGATGTCTGCGCGATCGTGCTCGGCCGCGACGCTCCTGCGGCCCGGCTGGACCACTGGCTGGCGGTGGCCGCGCCTGTCGATGGCTTCGTCGGGTTCGCGATCGGCCGCAGCATCTGGGAAGACCCGATCGCCGATCACAACCGCGGCACGGCCAGCGAGGACAAGACCGCCAGCCAGATCGCCGAGCGGTACCTGGAGTTCGCCCGGCAGTACTGCGCCGCCAGCGGCGCCGCCCCCAGCCAGCCGCAGGGGTGATCACATGGGCAACGACGAGGTACGGGACGGGGTGCCGCTGACCAATCTCGACCAGCCGCTGTTCGACGGGGCGCAGGCGACCAAGCGGGATCTGGTGGACTACCTGGACGCGGTGCGCGGCCGCATCATCCCGGAGTTGCGGGACCGGCCGCTGTCAGTGATCAGGGTGCTCCGCGGCCAGGCCCCCTTCATGCAGAAGAACGTGCCCCGGTACACGCCGCCATGGGTGCGGACGGTGCCATTGTGGGCCGAGGCGTCCAAGCGTGAGGTGTCCTACGCGCTATGCGACGACCGCCGCACGTTGCTGTGGTTTGCCAATCAGCGGGCCGTGGAGTACCACCCGACGCTGGTCCGGGTCGGCCGCTGGGACCATCCCACGTACCTCGTGCTCGACATCGACCCGCCGTCCGCGGACGCGTTCCCGATGGCCGTCCGCGCCGCGCAGCTGATCCACCAGGCCCTGGCCGACGCCGGGCTCGCGGGCACGGTCAAGACCAGCGGGGCCAAGGGCGTCCACGTGTTCGTGCCGGTCGAGGCGCAAACGACGAGCGAGGACGCGGCCGCGGCGACCCGGGCGATCGCCGCTCGTGCCGAGCGGCTCGACCCGGCCCTCGCGACCACGGCCTTCATCCGTGAGGATCGCGGCGGGAAGGTGTTCCTCGATTCGACGCGGGCGGGCGGTGCGACGGTGGTGGCCGCGTACAGCCCACGCGCCCGGCCCGGTGCGACGGTGTCGTTCCCGGTGGCCTGGGATGAGCTCGACCGCATCACGCCGGCCGACTTCACCGTGCACACGGCGGCGCGTTTGATCGCGGCCGGTGATCCGTGGGCCGACCGGATGCCCGCACCGCAGCCGCTGAGCTCGGACCTGATCGAGGAGGGCCGGGCGATTCCGGTCGCCCGGGTGCAGGCGATGCACGAGGGCAAGCGGCGCGCTCGCGCTCGCCGCAACTCAGGATGAAAGCTGAGGATGAAGAGCTCAGGGTGAAGAGCTCAGGGTGAAGAGCTCAGGGTGACGGGAGAAGATCGTGGGAATCGCTGTCATGGCCGCTCTGCCCACGGTCGCCTCTTCCGCGCACAGCCGGGCGCTGGGCATCATCACCCTGATCACCTGGCTGCTCACCGCCAGCATCGGCGCATACATGTTCGGCAAGCTGGCCGCCAGCGGCGGCCTGCGCCAGCAGGCCGCCGTCCGGGACGGCCTGCCGCCAGCGGTGCTGTTCGGGCATTTCAGCCTGGCCCTTACCGCGCTGGTGGTGTGGGTCGGCTACCTCGCGACCGGCTGGGTCGCGCTGGCCTGGACGGCCGTCGGCCTGCTGATGCCGACGATCGGGCTCGGCATCTGCACAGTGACCCTGTGGACTCCCTTTCCCCGCTTCCCCGCCGTGGCCAGCGCGGACGCGCCGACGGGCACGCTCACCGACGAAATGCTGGCCCGGGCGCTCACCGACGACGTACTGGCGGGCAAGCTCGTCGACGAGGTGCTCGCCAACGTGCCCGCGGACCTGTCCCGAGCCGCGGGCAAGCGAGCCGTGCCAAAACGCCGTGGGCCGGCAGCCGTGCTCATCCCGGTCGGCCACGGCATGGCCGCCGTGGCCACCTTCGCCCTGGCCGTGGTCACCGCGGCCGGGATGAGATGACTAGGTGTCCCACGGGACACGCCCTAGCGGCCGGGGAGGTATCCGGCGGCCGCCTCCACGATGATGCCGGTCGTCAGGAGCAGCCCTTCGCCGCCAGCCGGCCCGACGAGTTGCAGGCTGGCCGGCAGCCGGTGCTCGCTGGGCACCGGCAGGGCCAGGGCCGGAAGCCCGGCGAGATTGAACGGCATCGTGAACTGGGTGTACTGATGCGTGCCCGCGTCGGCTAGCGGGGGCGGATACAACGGCACGGTCGGCAGCGCGAGCAGTTGCACGGTCCGAAGCAGGTCAGCGACGGACGCGCGCCAGGTCTGCTGGTAACCCCGGGCCTGCCGCAGCTGTTCGGCGGTCACCGCCGCACCTTCATCGAGCCTGGCCCGCACCTGGGGCCCGAGCTTGTCGCGCGTCACGGGATCGGCGAGCAGCCGCGCATTGGACTGGGCCGCCTCGGCCACGAGGATCGCGCCGCCGGCCCGCAGCGCCTGCTGCCAGTCCGGGAGCTCGACGTCGAGCACGTCCAGCCCGCTGCGGATCAGCGCCGCGTCCACCGCGGCGTCGATACGCGGGTCTGTCTCGACATCCGGCAGCCGGAGCCGGCCCACCCGGATGGCGGGCTGCGGATCAGCACGGAAACCAGGCTCGAGCAGCGCCATGCCCTCGGTGACAGCGGTCACTGTCGTTGCCATCGGCCCGATCGTGTCCAGGCTGGGGGCCAGCGGCCACACCCCGGCCAGCGGGACGCGGCCGTGTGTCGTCTTCAGCCCGACGGTCCCGCAGAAGGCGGACGGGACCCGGATCGAGCCTCCCGTGTCCGAGCCGTAGGCTATCTCCGCCTCGCCGTCGGCGACCGCGACCGCGGAGCCGCTCGATGATCCGCCCGGCACCAGCTCCGGATCCAGGGGGTTGCGCGGCGTGCCAAACCACTCGTTGACGCCAGAGGCCCCGAACGCCAGCTCGTAAAGGTTGGCCTTGCCGACGACCGCTGCCCCGGCGGCCCGCGCGCCAGCCATGCAGGCGGCGTCGAGGACGGCCGGCCTGGCGGTGTCCGCCACCGCGAGGGATCCGGCCGTGGTGGGCACACCGCTGACGTCGATGAGATCCTTGACCGCCAGCCGTACCCCTGGGCCAGCAGGCGAGAGCCGGGTTATGAACGTTGTCACGCCGACAACGTACGGCAACCGGCCCCGTGCTTAAGGACCCCGTGCTTTAAGG
>DAIRVB010000174.1:0-8010 GCA_036803065.1 Streptosporangiaceae bacterium | reverse complement strand
CTGATCCATATCGCGGCCGGCACGCCGCTAACGTCCACCGCCACCGGAGCACTGGTGCTGCTGGTGCTTCCGTCGCCGAGCTGGCCATAGGAGTTGAGGCCCCAGCAGTACGCGGCGCCGGCGGCATCCAGCCCGCACGTGTGCTCGTAGCCCGCCGAGATCTGGGTGAGGGTCTTGCCGGCCAGCACGCCGCTGGTGTCCAGAGCCGCCGGGAGGCCGGAATTGATGTGCGTGCCGTCACCGAGTTCGCCGTTATAGTTCTCCCCCCAGCAGTAGCCATTACCGCTGATGACGGCGCACGTGTGGTCACCCCCGGCTGAGATCGACGCCACCCTCTGTGAGGCCGCGAGCGCCGCCTGCGATGCAGGCGCCAGCGAGCCCAGCCCGGCCGCGAGCGAGACCAGCACCGCAGGCACGACCAACCGCCGCACAAGTCCCCGCCCGATCGCCGTCCTGGCTGACATCGTTGCCGTCCTCTCAGCTGACGCCTACAGAGCCTGGCACGATGCTAATACTCTTAGTAATCCTTTGGATACAGAGGGTAAGAAAATCACCAGTCGATAGGCGGAACACGTAGGGCGCCGGCATTCAGGGAGCGCGGGCGGCTTACGGCTGGGCGGCCTGCAGCGGCAGCAGTTCGGGGCGCTTGGGCAGCACGTCATCTCCGGAGGAGGCGCCGCGCAGCCGCCTGCTCACCCAGGGCGCGGCGTGTACCCGCGCCCACCGAGCGTCCATCCGGCGCGCCGCCAGCCAGCCCAGGTAACGGGAGGCGGTGACCCCCTGGGCCGGCCACGGCTCCCGCCAGTCCTCATCCACCGGCACGCCCATGACCTCACACGTCCGCAATGCCACCCGGCGGTGGCCTTCCGGCGCGAGGTGCAGCCGGTCCGCGCTCCAGGCCCGCGGGTCGCGCAGCACGCTCATCGACCACAGGTCCACCACGTAGCACTGGTGCCGGTCGGCGATCGCCTGCAGGTGCATGTTGAAGGCGGCCACCTTGCCGCGGATCAGCCGCAACACCGGGAAGCGAGGGTCGAACCCGGTGAACATGAGCACCGGGCAGCCCGCCATGAGCAGTGTCCGGACGGCTTCGTCGAAGGTTTCCGCGAGCGTGTCAGGATCGGTCCGCGGCCGGAGCATGTCGTTGCCACCCGCCGCGATGCTGACCAGGTCCGGAGCCATCGCGATGGCTTGCGGTATCTGCTCCGCCGCGACCTCGCTCAGCAGTTTCCCGCGCACCGCCAGGTTCGCATAGCGCAGGCCAGGCCGCTGCGCCCCCAGCCGCTGCGCGAACCGGTCGGCCCAGCCGAGGTATCCGCTGCGATCTGCGGCAAGATCGTCAAGCCCCTCGGTGAAGCTGTCCCCGAGTGCGACGAAGGAGCCGATCTCCATAGTCACGTCGCGTGCCTCCTTGTCCCCCGCCGTATCTCCCTATTCTGCGTGATCCTCCCCGGGCTCCTTCCCTCAGGTGGACTGCGCTGAACGCGCTACCCAGGAGGCTGCTGAGCAGCAGGAACAGGCGGTTGGGCGGCCTGGATGCTGGGCTGGCCCGTGGTCGCCTGCCCGTCGGCCGCCTGGCCCGTGGCCGCCTCCCCCGTGCTCGCCTGGCCCGTGGCCGCCTGCCCCGTGGTCGCCTGCTCCGCGGCGGTCAGGAACCGGTGCCCGCTGGCCAGGATGGCGATCCCCATCAGCACGGCGCCCGCACCCACATAGAACGGCACATGCACGCCGAAACTGGCCGCCATCCGTCCAGCCGCGTAGGGAGCCAGGCCCGCCCCGATGAACCGGATGAAACCGTAGGCCGCCGAGGCCACCGGGCGTTCCACCGGCGCGACCGTCATGACCGCCTGCGTGGTGACCGTGTTGTTGATGCCGATGAACACGCCGGAGACGATGACCGCGCTGATCAGGGTGCGCTTCGACGAGATCCCGACCGCGATGACCAGGACGTCGATGGCAAACAGCGAGAGGTTGATATACAGCGTCCTGGCGACGCCAAGGCTGCGTTCCAGGCGTGGCGCGATGAAGACCGCGCCGGCCGCGACCAGGGCACCCCAGCCGGTGAACACGTACCCGAGCTGATGGGTGTTCAGGTTCATCGGGAACGGGGCGTAGCCGAGGACGGTGAAGAAGGCCCAGTTGTAACAGAGCGCGGTGAGCCCCATGGTCAGCAGCCCGCGGTGGCGCAGCGCCCGGAGCGGCTCCAGCAGCGACTGGCGGCGGGCCGGCAGCGGCGTCTTGCCCACCAGCACCAGCGTCGCGATCAGCGAGATCGACATGAGCGCGGTGACGCCGAAGAACGGACCGCGCCAGCTGATGGCGCCCAGTTCGCCGCCGAGCAACGGTCCCAGCGCGATGCCGACGCCCAGCGCCGTCTCGTACAGGATGATCGCGCCAGCGAAGCCACCGCTGGCCGAGGCCACGATGACCGCTAGGGAGGTAGCGATGAACAGCGCGTTGCCCAGGCCCCAGCCCGCCCGGAACCAGACAATCTGGCTTATCCCGCCCGAGTGGCCGGCCAGCGCGCTGAACGCGACGATCAGCACCAGGCCGCAGACCAGGGTGCGCTTCGCGCCAATCCGGGAAGAGACCCAGCCGGTCGCCAGCATCGCCACGGCCGTCACCACCAGGTAGCTGGTGAACAGCAACTCGACCTGGCTCGGCGTTGCGTGCAGCTTGACGCGCAGCGCGGGCAGGATCGGGTCCACGAGCCCGATGCCCATAAACGAGATCACGCAGGCGAACGCGACCGCCCAGACCGCCTTGGGCTGACGGAACGGGCTCTGCGCGGGAAGGACCGGGCTGCTCATGACTGGCTCCACTGACTGGCTCCACGAATGTTGCGGCGGACGCTGTGCTTGGTTGTTACTGCGCTTACTGGCGACTGCGCTTACTGGCGACGGCCAGAGTCGGCACCGGCCTCAGCCAGAAGCCGTAGCGCGGGCAGAGCGCTGGTCAGCGCCGCCTGATGATGCTCGAGCAGCATGGCGAAGAACTCCGCGAACCGGGCCGCCCGCGCGGCCCGCCTGCGGGCGATCAGCTCTTCGCCCGCTGCGGTCACGGCGACATTGACCACCCGGGCGTCGCCGGGCTCGCTGCAGCGCTCGGCGAGTCCCTGGCCTTCCAGCCGCGAGACGAGCTGGGTCATGGCCGGCTGCGACACCTTCTCGTGGGCGGCCAGTTCCGTCAGCCTGCACGGCCCGTCACGGGACAACCTGGCCAGGGTGAAGGCCGCCGTCGAGCTGAGCTCGCCGGGCACCGCCAGCCGCCGCCACATCGAGACCAGCCGTTCCAGCGCGGCCGCCAGTTCCTCGCGGTCGTCGGCGGCAGCTGTACCGGTAGCCGCGCTGGCAGCGGTGCCGGTGACGGTGACGGTGACTGTGACGGGCGCTGTGATCATCCAAAAACTATATCATGTACTTATATATGCGGCTTATGCTTCTTCATGCTGGCCAGGCCACGGCCTCGGTTTAGAAAAAAGTACCGAGGAAATGATCACCCCAAGCCTAAGCTCAGGCGCCAGGCTGGGAAGGTGGCGCCCGGCTTTTCAGGGGGGGCTGAAGATCAGACGTCGCCGACGCGCGAGGCAGGTCCTGCGCGCGGGTCCGGTCATCGTCGCGGTGAGCATCCTCTGCATGGCCGCCGGGGTGGTGATCGCGGCACAGATCGGCTGGTTCCCGCACGGCTCGTCGGTCCACGGCGCCACCCTCATCCATAAGGAACGCCGGGCGATCGCGGCCGTCCCGGTCAATCCGATGGCCTGCCAAGCCTCCGCAGGCCGCGCGGGCCCGGCCCATCCGGCTCACGGAACGCCAGCCAAAAGCGCCGCAACGAAGAGCGGCCCCGCATCGGGTAGCGGCCCTGGGCCGCGAGGATTGCTCGAAGCCCCGGCCCTGGGCCTGGTTGCCCCGGTGGAGGAAGGCGCCGGCGATACCCTGCTGAGCGACGCCGTGGGCCACATCCCGGCGAGCGCATGGCCGGGGCGGCCAGGTACCAGCGTCTTCGCCGCTCAAGACGTGACCTGGTTCTCCGGCATCGACCGCCTCAAGGCCGGAGACGAGATCCGCTACGTCACCCCGTGCCGCACCTACACCTACCGGGTCACAGCGCACCGGATGGTGCCGGCTGGTTATCCCCTCTACAACACGGCCACCCCGAGCATCGTCCTCGACACCTGCTATCCGCTCAATGCCCTGTATCTCACCAGTACCAGGTATCTCGTGTACGGGACGCTCACCACGATCTCGCCGACCTCCGTATCACGCACCCGCCGGCCCAGATCTCCCCAGTTCACCGCGCCGGTACCGGCGGCACTCGCCGCGCAGGGGCTCGCCACCGGCCAGAACAGCGGGTGGCTCGGAGTCCTCCGCATCACCGGCTCACCTTCGTGGGGGTGGCATCAGACCAGCGCGCCGCTCGAAGCCGAGGCCGCGGCGCTGACGGCGTATTTCGGCATGATCCACAGCGCCGAGCAAGGCCAGCGGACGTGGTGGGCGGACCTCGCCCCGTCGGTGCCGGTGAGCGCCGCGGCTGGCCTGTGGGGCAACGGCATCAAACACTATGACGCCCCCATCGACGTGACCCTGCGCGCGGCGGGCCAACGAACCCTCGGCGCCGTGCTCACCACCGCCCTCACCACCGGCGGCCCCGCGCAGCCAGGAATCTACGCCCTCACGGTGGCCGAGACCGTTACCGGGAGGCACCTGGTGGTCAGCAAGTTCACGATGGAGCGCATCAGTTCCTGATGGCCATATAGCCAAATAGCCAAATACGGGAGCACCGGCGCTCGCGTGCCGTGTTCCCATGTCTCCGTTTAAGAATCGTAGGCTCGCTCAATGAATCAAGGCCGCTGCCCATGCCAATGCGGGACCACGGCACAGCACTTGTTGAGTGCGAGCGATTCGGTCACCGGGGACTGGTTCGGAATTGTGAGGTGCACAGTATGCGGCTTGGCCCGGACCGACCCTCAGCCTGCCGCGAATGAACTCGACCGGTACTATCCCGCCGGTTACCACGCTTCGTCGAAGCGGTACCGGCTCGGCTTGGAGAAAACCCTGTCGGTAATTCACTGGGCCCGCATCCGGCGCATCGAGCGGCTGACCGGTGGGCCAGGCCGGGTCGTCGATGTGGGGTGCGGCCCGGGCTGGTTTCTCGACCAGATGCGGCGCAGAGGATGGGAGACGCGTGGGACCGAGCGCTGTGCAACTGCGACCGAGCAAGCCCGCGACGTGCTGAATCTCGATGTTCGGGCCCAAGATCTCGATGAGCTGGCCGCCGAAGGCACCAGCTATGACGCGGTCGTTCTCTGGCACGTGGCCGAGCATGTGCACAATCCGGCGACAACATTGCTGAAGATAGCGCGCCTGTTGCGTCCCGGTGGGGTGCTGATGATCGCGGTACCAAACTTCGGCTCTCCCGAAGCCAGGATAGGCAAAGCCGGATGGTTTCACCTCGATGTTCCACGCCATCTCTTTCACTTCACATCTGGCACGCTGATGAACCTTCTCCGTGCGGCCGGGCTTGAGCCCAGGGAGGTCGTGCACGTCGCTCCAGAATACGACATCTTCAGCTTTGTGCAGACGGCGCAAAACCGCCTCGGCTTGCCCGCCAACCTTTTGTATGACGTACTGCGGCGGCCGCATGCGCGTCTCGCGCATCTCGATCCGAGATCATCGCTGTCGGCTGTCGCGGTGGCTTCCTCAATTCCATTGACGCTGGTTGGTCTTCTTTGGACGCCGCTGGCGGCGGCCTGGGGACGCAGCGCCACCATCACCATCTACGCGCAGCGCCCCCAGGAGACTGCCCGCGACTGACGATGCGCGCGCAGACAGATCGGGCGACAGGGTCATCAGCGTGCAGGTCTTCGGTCACCTATGGCTGGGCCAAGACGACGATGACCAGCCCTGACACCGGCGGGCCACCGGAATCGGTCACCTGGTCAACAACTGCGGCGAAAACCGCGCAGCCTGCCTATTGCGCACGGCGCCCTGCCCGACCTGGGGTACGTCGCAGCGCTGGGCGCGGTCTGTCGGCAGACTGGTGTCATGACCGTTCCCGCGAGTTACCGCGAACCACCGGCGCCCGTGTTCCTGTTCGATCTGGACGGGACGCTCATCGACAGCGTCTACCAGCACGTCATCGCCTGGCGCGGGGCACTGTCCCGGCTGGACATCGACCTGTCGGTGTGGCGGATCCACCGGCGGATCGGGATGAGCGGCGGCCTGTTCGTCTCCGCCCTGCTCCGGGAGACCGGCCTGACCCTGTCCGAGGCGGACATCGCCATGCTGCAACTGGCACACCAGGAGGAATACCTCGCCCAGGCCGACTCCGTCCGGCCGCTGCCCGGAGCGGCGCAGCTACTGGCCGCCCTCACCAAGCGCGGGGTGCAGTGGGCGATCGCCACCAGCGGGTACCGGGCCACCGCCGGTCGCGCCCTGGGCATGCTGGGCCTGCCCGAGGACGCCCCGATGATCACCCGCGACATGGTCCGGCACGCCAAGCCCGACCCGGACCTGTTCCTGGCCGCGGCGGCACTGCTCGACGTGGACCCCAAGCACGCCTACGTGGTCGGGGACAGCGTGTGGGACCTGCTCGCCGCCCGGCGGGCCGGGTCGATCGGCATCGGCCTGATGTCCGGCGGATACGGCCGCGAGGAACTGGAACGAGCAGGCGCCTACCGGGTCTACGCCGACCCCGCCGACATGCTCGCCCGCGCCGACGAACTCGGCGTCCGCGACCTCGGCCCATGAACGGCTTCGGCGCGCGGCCGATCGCCCTCTCAACCGGGGGGAATCCGCTAGCGTTGACAGCAGAGTTGGGGGTTCCGTTCACGACATCGGTCGCCCTCGCCGCATCGCCTCGGGCGCTGTGATGTCGGACCCGGCCGTTACGGTCGGGCGGGTGAAAACCGCGAGGTTGTTCAACCGGATCATCGCTGGTGCGGTGACCAATGTGGGCTTTCCCGACCTGGTTGTCCTGTTAGAAGCGCTCGGCTTCAATGAGGTTGGCGGCCGGGGCAGCCACCGCGTCTTCGCCCGGCCTGGTGTCGTTGAGATCCTCACCCTGCAGGAGCTTCGGGGTCAGGCAAAGCCATACCAGGTACGCCAGGTCGCTGCGGTTGTGCGCAGGTACAATTTGCAACTGGAGGATGAGGCGTGACGGCATATCCCATCCAGGTCTACTGGAGCGACGAGGACAGTGTCTGGATCGCTGATGTCCCCGATCTTCCCTACTGCACGGCTCATGGACCCACTCCGCACGAAGCGGTGGCTGAGGTAGAGGAAGCCGTGGCTGCGTGGCTGGAAGCAGCGAAGGCCACAGGACGGCCGGTGCCGGAACCATCGCTTCGGGCAGCTCGCGCCTGAACTGAGCGCCCTGCCGCGCCGCAGGAGCTGGCCCGCCGCCACAGGGCCCGGCCGGCCCGGGGGACCACCCCCGGACCCCCAGACCCTTTCCATGATCACGAAGGATCCGGGGTGCTATGTGACCTGGATCCTTCGTGATCATGGGAGACGGCCCGGACTCGGCCGGCGCCAGCGCCGTTAGGTCGGCCGGGCGCCAGCGCCGTTAGCGCTGCCTGACCGGCAGTGATGCTTGTTTTGCCTGGTCAGGGGCAAACATATGGCAGCGGCTAGCTAACCGCCGCATGAATCCTGTTAGGAATCACCTCGGCCCCGCATGGGTCGTGCATGGGCACCATGCTTGTCCGGTTTCCAGGGATTCACTAGATGCGGCCGGAGGCGTAAGCAACTCCGGCGGTAACGCCTAGGAGGGCTCCGTGCTCGACCTCATCTACGTCGGCCTGACGATCGTCGTGTTCGCCGCGCTCTTCCTGCTCATCAAGGGGGTCGAGCGCTTTGAGCGCTGAGAACTGGATCGGCCTGATCGGCGGCATCGTGCTGACCATCTACCTGTTCGTGGCCCTCGTGCTGCCTGAGAGGTTCTGATGAGTAGCTCCCTCGCGGGCTGGCTTCAGGTCGCCCTGCTGGTGGCCGCGCTTGCCGCGTGCTA
>DAIRVB010000173.1:6915-8040 GCA_036803065.1 Streptosporangiaceae bacterium | reverse complement strand
GGGAACGTGGACGCGGTGGGGGCCGCGGGCGCCGTGCGGGCCGTGGGAGCGGACGCCGCGGCGGCGCCAGCAGGCAGGATCGCGAGGCCGACGATGCCGTTCGATGAGTTGCACGCCACCGCGCCGGCATCGGCCGGGGCGAACGCCACCCGGACATCCGCCACCGCGGAACTGCTCGAGCTGGCCGGATTGGTGATGTCCAGCACGACGGCGTCCCTGGCCAGCATGCTGCCCGATGACCCCGGACAGGTTTCCGGGGCGTCGCTCACCTGGTAGATGTTGACGTGATCACCCACCTGCAGCTGGGCCGGAACCTGGCCATCCTTCAGCGACAGGCCGAGCACTGCCTTCCCCGCGGTCACATTGCCGGCCCGGCCGACCATGGCATTGGTGAGCAGCGTCCGCGGCGGGATCGCGGTGGCCGCGTAGAACTGCGCGACCTGGCTAGCCTCGCTCCACGGCACGTAATCCAGACCGGTGCCGGAGGCGATCTGGACCTCTTGCATGGCGCTGCGCGGGATCTGCTGGCCCACGCCTATCGGCTGGGAGATCTCGATCGCCGCCACCCGTTTCCCGCTCTGCAGAACCAGGAAGCCGGCGCCTAACGCGCCACCCAGGATGAGCAGCACCGCGAGAGCCGCCAGAGCGGGCTTGCGCTCCCTGGGAGCGCCCGGCACCCGCCGGCCGGTCGGCGCGGTCGGCTGCGGCCAGGCACCCTGCTGGTCGATCCCGGGTGCCGGCCCGCGCTGCATGGTGCCCCGGTCACTCGACATTGCGGCGGCTTCTCCCTGCTGGCGGTACCTGCGCATGGCCTGGGTCGGCCGTACGTGGGCGTGAGCCACGGTATCCCGCCAGAACGCCGCCTTATAGAGCTAAGCCGGCCAATCAGACTGCAACGCCACATCGTTATTACTCACCGTCATTGCCGACCCGCCTGATTGGCCAGCCCGATAATGACTGATAAATCGCAATATTGCTGGATAACCCCGCGCATTTCGGCGGCGCCGCCGAGCACACATGGCGGCGCTCAGAGCAACCAGCCGATAGCAGGCCGATAGCAGGGCGTTAGCGCTGGACGGCGAGACGCCCAGCGAAACGCCCAGCGGGCCGCCCAGCGAAACGCCC
>DAIRVB010000173.1:3450-6815 GCA_036803065.1 Streptosporangiaceae bacterium | reverse complement strand
GCTGGACGGCGAGACGCCCAGCGAAACGCCCAGCGGGCCGCCCAGCGAAACGCCCGGCGAGACGCCCGGCGAGACGCCCGGCGAGATGCCCGGCTGCGCACGCTCGTGGCCGGCCGCGTCGCGGCCGGCCACGGTTCAGCATCGTTAGGGAGCGCCGGTGTTGAGGCTCTGGATCTCATTCACCGGTACCCGGATGGCGCCTACCTGGAGCGGCGGAGCGCCGGGCAGCACCCCGTTACCGGTCCAGGTGACGATCCAGGGCACGGTGACCTGCATGGCGTAGCCGAGAGGCGCCGCCGTGGACGGCGCCTGGTAGACGACACCGCAGTCCGGCTGGGAGCCCGGACCCGCCCCGGTCACCTGCGGCGAGTTCACCGGGTAGTGCGAGCCGTTGAGCCCGCAGTTCGTGTAAGGCGTCGCGTTGGCGGTGCCCGGGGCGATCTGCGGCTGCCCGGGCTGTGCCGTCACGGTGACGGACATGTAGCCGGGGATCGTCGCGGTCACCGTGATGAGCGCCGGGTTGCCGGTCCACAGGAAGGTCGGCAGGTTCACGTACGTCTTCGGGGCCGGGTTCAGCTTGAGCTTCATCTTGGGCACCCGGAGCGCCGCCTTGGCCAGCTCCGCGAGTTGGAGCGCCGTGAGCGGGTTGTCCGCGGCCGGGGGTTTCTGGCCGGTCGGCACCCACACCCATGGTGGCAGGTTGGCGAGACAGGCAAGCCCGGCCGGCGTGTTCAGGTACTCCGGTATCCACCACGATCCGTTGGTGGATGGGTTGGCGCGGACCTCCGTGATGTATTTCTGGAGCGACCCGAGTTCGGCCGGGGTCCCGCCACCGGCCATCACGGCCTGCTCGAGGCCGGCCAGCGCGGACAGCATCTGGGCCTGCGTGTAGCCCGGCGCCATCCAGCAGGACGGCACGTTGACGTTCAGATTGCTGAGGTTGGGCGAGATCCGTACACCATCCTGGGTGAGGATGATGTTGGCGATCCTGTCGATGCCGACCGTGCAGGTGGTCCCCTGGCACCCGCCCCAGGTATCGGCCGCGGCGATGCCCGGGCCGGCCATGGGCAGGGCAAGCGCGATCGCGCACGCGATGACAACCGCGAGCCGCCTCATGGCGCGCACGCCTCGGCATGCTGGTTCGGCAGGTAATAGCCGTAGGTGTACGTGACCAGCCATGACCCATCCGATTCACGGACCAGGGAATCCTGTTCCAGGTAGTAGGGGTTCTTCAACGGCGTGGTGCTGCCGGTCTGGGTATTGACCGAATCGAACTGCGACTGGTCCACGCAATACTGCAGCTCGGCCCCGGCACCCTTATCCTCGATAACCTTGCCGTCGAAGAACCGGATCGTCCCGCTCCTGCTGAGGTGCCCGGCGGCATACTGCGCGATATCCTGCTGCGTGAATTGCGCCAGTGAGCCGCCGCCGCCTTGCGGGAGGGCGCTGGCATAGTGCGTGTAAGTGCGGTCTTTCCCGCCAGTGGACAGAGAGTAGTAGAAGGCTAATTGGTAGTTCTCGTCGGCGACCATGATGGCGGCCTGCGCCTGGTCCGCCGGGAGGGGCGTGTCGAATACCACCCGCAGGCTGGGTGGCAGGGGGAATGCCTGCAACCCCGGCGCGCCCGCCTGGGCCGGCGCAGGGGCCCCCGTGGCGATCTTGCCTGCTGGCCGGAACGTGGCCGCCGTACTGCTGCCGCAGGCCACGGCCCCAAGCAGGCAGGCACTGAGCAGGCACGCGGCGATGAGGATGGCCGCGGGTGCCCGTCGGCTCCCCATGACTCCTCCAATGGCCGCCTGTCCGATGGCCGCCCGGTACCGATGCTCCCCGCACGCAGGGAAACCCCCCAATAATTTACCGACCGCAACGATAAATCCGCAGCAGTTGTTACCGATACGACGCCGGGCAATGAACTCGAAATCATGATCAAAAAGGTAAATCTCCCGGTCAGGCCGGGCATGAGCCCGGCCATGCCGGTTAGCCGGATAACCAGTTACATACCGGGATAATGGAGCATTATGGACATACCAGGCTGGGCGTCAGCGGTGGTCGCAGCCGCCGTCGGCCTGGTGATCGGCTCGTGGCTCAGCACGGTGATCGCGCGAGTTCCGCACCGCCAGAGCCTGCTCCGGCCGCCGCCGCAGTGCCCGCGGTGCGCAGCGCGGCTGCGCACCGCTGACATGATCCCGGTGGCGGGCTGGCTGCGCCGCCGCGGCCGGTGCCGGGACTGCGGGGAACCGTTCGGCCGCTGGTATCTCGCCGCCGAAGTGGTCACGGCCGTCTCGTTCGCCGCGCTGGCACTGCGGCTGGGTTTCAGCCCGGTGCTGCCCGCGTTCTGCTACCTGGCGGCCGTGGGCGTGGCCCTGGCCATCATCGACATTCAGCACCAGCGACTGCCCGACGCCCTCACCCTGACGTCCTACCCGGTGGCCCTGGTCCTGCTCGGCCTGGCCGCGCTCGGCACCGCGGACGGCGGCCGCCATGTCCTCGACGCCTTGATCGGCATGGCCGCGGTGGGCCTGTTCTACCTGCTGCAGGCGCTGATCTACCCGGCCGGGATGGGCTGGGGTGACGTCAAGCTCTCCGGGCTGATCGGGCTGTACCTCGGCTGGCTCGGCGCCGCCGCCACGGTGGAGGGCCTGCTCGCCGGCTACCTGCTCGCCGCGGCGACCGGGATAGGGCTGCTGGCGGCGCGGCGGGCGACACGCAAGTCACACATCCCGTTCGGCCCGTTCATGCTCGCGGGCGCGCTGATCGCGATCGTGGCGAGCGGCCTGTAGCTGCGGGCGCCGGACGACTCCGGGGAGCAGGCACCCGCGGTCTGCTGCTGCCGGACACCAAGATCACGCCACCGGCCGCCGGCCATGCCGAGGGACGGGGACCTTAGGTACGGTGCAGGTACGGACGCGGCCGGCTACCTGGCCCATTTGCGCCGCGAGTCCAGCGCGTTCCTGGAGTGCCTGCGCGGAGACCTGACGGCAGCGGTCCCGCACTGCGGCGGATGGACGCTCTACGACCTGGCCGATCATCTTGGCCGAGACAATCTGTGGGCGGCCGTCGCGGTCACGGAGAAACGAGGCGATCATGCGGCGCCGGCCGCGCCGCGCGATCCGGCCGCCCTGGCGGCGTGGTTCACCGCTACCTCCAGCGTCCTGCTGGATGTGCTCGACACCGATCCGTCCGACGGTGCGTGGACCATCTTCCCGCCACCAACTGTCGGTTTCTGGCAGCGGCGCAGGTGCCTGGAGACCCTGGTGCACCGGTGGGACGCCGAGAACGCGCTCGGGATCAGCGGCCGGCTCGATCCGGCGCTGGCCGACGACGGGGTCGCCGAGGACATCGACACTATGGCGCCACGCCAGTTC
>DAIRVB010000173.1:0-3440 GCA_036803065.1 Streptosporangiaceae bacterium | reverse complement strand
TTCCTGCTCGGCCGCGCCCGTGCCCCCCGGTATGCGGTCCGCTTCGCCGCCACCGACACCCGGTCGTCATGGGTTCTCGGTCCCGGCGAGCCGCTGGCTACGATCAGCGCTACGGCTGCGGATCTCCTGCTCCTGCTGTGGGGCAGGCTCTCCCCCGATGACCCGGCGGTCAGCTGGGACGGCGATTTCCGGCCGGCCCGGGCCCTGCTGGAAGCCGCGCTGGTGCCCTGAGCGCCAGCTGTGCCCGCGGCAACGAGAGCGCCGCAGCGACGGTCAGAGGCTGTTACCGACCAGCACCGGCTCGTTGGCGAGTTCGACCCCGAAAACGTCCCGGACGCCGTCCCTGATCTCCCGGGCCAGGCCCAGCAAGCTGACCGTGCTGGCGCCACCCGGGTTGACCAGGGCCAGCGTGTGCTTGGCCGAGATCCTGGCCCCCGGCAGGCCGGGGTCCGGCGCACCTTCCGAACTGCCCTCTTTGGCCGGGTATCCCTTCCGGAAGCCGGCCTGCTCGATGAGCCACGCCGCGGAAACCTTCACGTGTCCCGGATCGGCAGGGTAGCGCGGGATGCGGGCATCGGGCCCGCAGCGCGCGGCGGCGGCGGCCTGCAGCGCGGCGAACTGCCCGGCGTCCAGGACCGGGTTGACGAAGAACGAGCCCGCGCTCCGGGTGTCCGGATCGCCCGGGTCGAGCACCATGCCCTTGCCCCGCCGCAGCGCCAGCACCGCCGCGCGGACCTCCCCGAGCGGCGCCGGCTCGCCCTCGGCCACGCCAAGCCGTTGCGCCAGTTCCCGGTAGCCCACTGGCCGGGACAGCGGGTGAAGGTCAAGCCCGAAAACCACATTCAGCACAACGAACCGCCCCGTGTACTCCCCCATCCCGTCCAGCGCCGTGACCTGGCCAGCGCTGCGCTTGAAGGCGCTGGTCCGGTAGCCGAACCCGCAGTCCCGCCCCGCTAGCTCGACCACCTCGCCGCGGGCCCGGTCGTACGCATGGACCAGGGTGATCGTCTCGGCGACCTCCTGGCCGTAGGCGCCGACGTTCTGGATGGGCGTGGCCCCGGCCAGGCCCGGGATGCCGGACAGGCACTCCAGCCCGGCCAGCCCCCCGGCCACGCAGGAGGCCACCACCGTGTCCCAGTCCTCCCCGGCCGCCACGGTCACCGTCACCCGGCCGCCCGGGACGGCGTTCTCCCGGCGGATCCCCTTGGTGGCCACGTGGATCACCGTGCCGGGGAAGCCGTCGTCGGAGATCACCAGATTGCTTCCGCCGCCGAGGACCAGCAACGGCCCGGCTCGCTCGTCGGCGGCGCGGACCTCGGCGATGATCTCCTCGTCGGTGGTGGCCTCGACGAACCGGCGGGCCGGCCCGCCCAGCCGGATCGTGGTGAACTCCGAGAGAGCTACCTGCTCACGGACCTGTGCCATCCGTGGCCGGCTCAGGCCAGGCGCACGACGGCGCGGGCGCGGGTGAGCACCTTGGCCCCGGCCGAGCGCGCCGTCAGCGCCAGCACCGCCCGGTTGCCGTCCAGCTTCTCCTCGACCCGGGCGCTGACCTCGATGGTGGCACCGGTGTCATCATCGGGCACCACGACCATGGAGGAGAACCGGACGCCGAACTCCTCGACCGCCCCAGGATCGCCTGTCCAGTCGGTGACGTACCGGCCCGCCTGGGCCATGGTGAACATGCCGTGCGCGATCACGTTCGGCAATCCCACCGACCGGGCTATCCGCTCATTCCAGTGGATGACGTTGAAGTCACCCGATGCGCCCGCGTACATGACCAGGCTGAGCCGTGTCACGGGGTACGTCACCGGAGGCAGTTCGTCACCAACGGTGACGTCCGCGTACTTGATCGTCGCGCTCATCCGGTGCCTCCCTCGGCGCCGCGCTGCACGAGCGTCGAGAAGGCCGTGCACACGTGCTCGCCGGCCACGGTGGCGATCTCGGTCCGGGTGGTGAGCATCACGTTGCGCCCGACCTCCCGGATCGTCTCGATGGTGGACTGCGCCGTCACCACGTCACCCGCGTGCAGCGGGCGCGCGTAGCTGAACCGCTGCTCCCCGTGGACGACCATGGCGTAGTCGATACCCAGGCCTGGGTCGGCGAGGGCCGAGCCGCTCGCCGACATGCTGATCACGATGGGGAACGTGGGCGGCGCGATGACGTCCGGGTAACCGGCGGCCTGCGCCGCGGCGAGATCGTGGTAGACCCGGTTCGGGTCGCCGATCGCATCAGCGAACTCCGCGATCTTTACCCTGCTGACCTCGTAGGGCGGTGTCGCGGGGAACGTCCGGCCGGCGTAGTCAGGGTTGACGGCCACCGCAGCGGGCGCTTAGCGCGTCTCGCGGTGCGGCCGGTGGCAGCGGCAGTTCGGGCAGTACTTCTTCAGATCAAGCCGGTCCGGGTCGTTCCGCCGGTTCTTGCGCGTGATGTAGTTACGGTGCTTGCACTCCTGGCAGGCCAGGGTGATCTTGGGCCTGACGTCGGTGGCAGCCACTATGGAGTGCCTTTCTGTCGAACGGATGTACGCACTAACAACCTCCTGCGGCCGGGGGTTGATTCCCGGTGCCGGACGGCAGCACCACTGGCCGCCGTGGCGGGCTCGCATACAGACCCGCGGACGACCGACGTGCTAGTAGCGGAGGCCGGACTTGAACCGGCGACACAGCGATTATGAGCCGCTTGCTCTGCCTGACTGAGCTACTCCGCCGCATAGCCAGAAGCCCACATAGCTTACAGCGGCTGGGAGATGTCGAGGACGATCTTCAACTGGGCCGGGTCGCGGCAGGCATCCAGCGCGCGGGCGGCCTGCTCCAGCGGGAAGCGGGCCGTGACCAGGGGGGCAAGATCCAGCCTCCGCTCCGCGCAGAGACGGATCGCCAGGTCGCAGTCGCGGGGCCGGGCGGCACGCGGGCTGAGGATGGTGAGTTCCTTGAGATACCACTCATATGTCGGCATGGCATCGGCGGCCGGTGCCGTGGTGCCGAACACCACGACGGTGCCGCCCGCACCGGCCAGGCGCATGGCCTGGGCCAGGGTCTGCTGCGTGCCCGCGCACTCGATCGCGATGTCCGCGCCCCGGCCGCCGGTCGCGTCGGCCACGGCCTGCTGCGCGTCTTCCGGCGCCACGGCATGGCTGGCCCCGAACCGGAGTGCGAGCTCCCGCTTCCATCCTGAACGGGTTATGCCGACGATCGTCTCGACGCCTCGTGCCCGCAGCAGCTGGATGTGCAGCAGGCCGGTCACGCCGAGGCCGACGACGACCGCGCTGGCACCGGGCGATGCCCGGAGCCCGTCCTGCGCGTGCACGCAGGTGGAGAGGACCTGGAGCAATGCCGACTCGGCCGCCGATACCGAGGCCGGGATCGGGTGCAGGCAGGCCTCGTCCACGGCCGCACGGCCGACCGCCCCTCGAAATCGTCGCTGGCCCGCCAGGCCCG
>DAIRVB010000172.1:0-8041 GCA_036803065.1 Streptosporangiaceae bacterium | reverse complement strand
CTTCGGCCAGTGCCGCGCCTTCGGCCAGTGCCGCGCCTTCGGCCAGTGCCGCGCCTTCGGCCAGTGCCGCGCCCAGCTGCAGGGGACGCTCGATCGTGTACTTGGCTGTCTTGTACTCCACCACGCGCAGCGCGCTCGCCACAGTCTCGTCACCGGCCGCCTGCCCCAGCAGGTCCAGGTACTGGCCGGCCATCACCTCGGTGCGCATCAGGTCCAGCACCGGCTGGCCATGCCGCAGCGCCCCGGCCGGCAACCCGCTGGCCTGGAACATCTGGTCGGTCCAGGCCAGCAGGAGATCTCCCAGCAGGATCCCTGCAGCCACGCCGAACGACTGCGCGGAGCCGTTCCAGTGCCGCGCGGTGTGCAGCGCCGCGAACTGGCGGTG
This sequence comes from Streptosporangiaceae bacterium, assembly GCA_036803065.1. Classification (GTDB taxonomy): domain Bacteria; phylum Actinomycetota; class Actinomycetes; order Streptosporangiales; family Streptosporangiaceae; genus JAWWPY01. The sequence continues at coordinate 7,656 of DAIRVB010000172.1, read as the reverse complement.
CAGCGAGGGCTGGCCGCGGCGGCTGTCACTGCCGTCCATGACGTCGTCATGCACGAGCGCGCTGGCATGCAGCAGTTCCAGCGCCGCGGCCGCCGTGAGGATCTGCGGGCAGTCCTCGCCGCCGGCGCCGCGCCAGCCCCAGTAGCAGAACGCGGGCCGCAGTCGTTTCCCCCCGGCCAGCAAAGCGCTCAATGCATCAAGCCCCGGCAGCAGTTCGTCGCTCGCCCCGAGCAGCACAGGCCGTTGTCGTTGCAGGAAGTCTTTAAGGGCCTGCTCGACTTGGCCTTGGATATAGCCAAGTGTGGCGTCGCCACTGGTCATGATCGCGAGACTAACCGCACCCCGGGGCAAGCCGGGCCGCATAGCCTAGACGCATGCCATCCGGCCTTTTGCACCGCGCCCCGGCTATCCGTGACCTGCTGGCTTCGGGTGGCGAGTCGTTCTCGTTCGAGTTCATGCCCGCCAAGACGGAGGCTGAGGAGCGGCAGTTGTGGCGGGCGATCCGCCAGCTGGAGCCGCTCAGACCGACGTTCGTCTCGGTGACCTACGGGGCGGGCGGTTCGACCCGCGAACGGACGGTCCGGGTGACCGGGCGCATCGCCGCAGAGACGACGCTGACGCCGGTCGGGCACTTCACGGCGGTCAATCACTCGGTTGCCGAGCTCCGGCACCTGATCGGCTCGTATGCCGCCGTCGGGGTGCGCAATGTGCTGGCGCTGCGCGGTGACCCGCCGGGCGACCCCAACGGGGAGTGGGTGGCGCATCCGGACGGCCTCGAATATGCGGCGGATCTGGTCCGCCTGATCCGGGCCTCTGGCGATTTCTGTGTCGGCGTGGCCGCGTTCCCCGAGCGGCACCCGCGGTCGCCCGATCTTGAATCCGACACGGCGTATTTCGTGCGCAAGTGTGCCGCCGGGGCGGATTTCGCCATCACCCAGATGTTCTTCTATCCCGAGGACTACCTGCGGCTGCGTGACCGGGTCGCGGCCGCCGGGTGCGACGTGCCAATCATTCCCGGCATCATGCCGGTCACCAGCCTGCGCACGCTTGAGCGCATCGTGCTGCTATCCGGCGCGCGAGTCCCGGCCAGCCTGGTCGACCGGCTGCGGGCGGCTGGGGAGGACAAGGCCGCTGTGCGTGAGGTCGGCGTGGAGTACGCGGCGGGAATGTGTGCGCGACTGCTCGCCGCCGGCGCACCGGGACTGCACTTCTGTACCCTGAACGGCTCCCGTGCCACCCGCGAGATCTACCAGCGCCTTGGCCTGGCCGAGCGGGCTCACCCGAGCCGGGGCCGCCCGGACCAGGCGAGCCCGAGCCAGGGCCGCAGCCAGCACCAGGAGCGGCCAGCAGCAGGATAAGCGCGGCCTGTCCGGTGCGACGGGCGGCTCATCCCGCAGCGGCAGCACGGCGCCCATCACCGCGTACGGGGGGTCGGTCCCGGGGAAGCTGAACCTGGTCAGCAGGTCGGCGAAGCCGAGCCGCCGGTAGAGCCGCCGGGCCGGGCTATCGGCGTCCTGGGTGGAAAGCACGGCGGTCCGTTCCAGCCGCGGGCGGGCGAGCGCGAGCACGATGGCCCGGCCGATGCCGCGCCCCTGGTGGTCGGGGTGCACGTGGACCTCGGCGACCTCGAACGCGTCGCTCAGCCAGGTCTGGGCGTAGTCCGGGCCTCCGGCCGTGTTCAGGGCACTCCGGACCAGGTCGTGCCACCACTGGCCGGCCTCGCCGTGGAACCCGTAGGCGAAGGCGACGATCGGGCCGCGCTGCTGCGGGCGAGACCCGGACGGATCATCCCGATGCCGTCCGCCAGTCCCGGCCGTTACCGCCACGGCGTGGAACGACGGATGGCTGGCATGTCGTTCCATGATCGACCGGCGGCCCGGCAGCTGCAGTTGCGGCGGGCGCATGGCAGCCGCGTAGACCGCCACCACGGCGTCGAGTTCCGCGAGGAAGCGTGCCTTGCCGAGATCCAGCAATTCTGGCGCAGAGGGCACGCGCGTAGCGTACGCGAGAGCTATCACTCCCGCTCAATCGCACGCTCGCGGCCTCTCCCATGATCGCGGCTCCAGGCCCTGGACGGTCGTGGCGCACGGCGCTGGACGGTCGTGGCGGACGCGCAGGACGGTCGCGACGCACGGCGCACGGGCAGCCACCGATCGACCGCGATCATGAAATTCAGGGCCCCGCGCCCATCGATCGAGGCCGCCTCGGACATTTTGTCGGACCCCCTGAGTAACTTCGAACATAGATCCATACGAGTAGACTTTCGAACGAATCTATGTTCGAATGAAGTCACGCGGGGCCGCCTGGCAGCCCATCCCCCCGGGCAATCGGGTACGGGTCAAGCGGGGCGTGGGGAAGCGCCACGCCTGGCCCTGGCTCCGCGGCGAAAGGAGAGCCATGAGCACTGTCTCGTCGGTCCGGCCGGGTCAGTCGCCGGGTGGAATCCGGTCACCCGGCAGAGTCGCCCCCACGGCGGCAGCCCTGCTCGAATCCGCGAGGCATGGCCTTGCGGACGCCGGCGATGAGGGCGGCGCCGGGGCGAGGTACGTCGGAGCCCACCTGGCGGCATTGCGTGCCGCCGCGGCGGTTGTGGCGGCCCGGGCCACGCCCGGCCCAGGCGTGCGGCGCAAGGCGCCACGGAGCGTCTGGGAGTTGCTGCCGAGCGTAGAGCCCGCGCTAGCGGAGTGGGCTGCGTTCTTTGCGGCCGGGGCGGGCAAGCGGGCCGCCGCGGAGGCTGGGCTGCCCCGGGCGGTCTCGGCCCGTGAGGCTGACGACCTGCTCCGTGATGCCGAGACATTCCTGTCCCTGGCCGAGAACGCACTGGGCGTTCCCGGCCAGCCCTTGCTCCCGCTGCGCTCGGTCGGCTAGCGGCCGGCGAGACCGATCAGGCCGACTATCACTGGCCGGGGCGGCGCAGTCGGGCTTGATCCCACCGGCCGAGTCGGCGCGATCGGCTCAGAAGCTCTCGACCGCGCCGCGTGCCTCGGAGTCGAGCACGCCCCAGCTGATCAGTTCCTCAGTGAGGTCAATGGGCGACTTGTCATAGATAACCGCGAGCGAGCGCAGGTCCTCTTGACGGATCGAGAGCACCCGGCCGTTGTAGTCACCGCGCTGACTCTGGATGGTGGCAACGTACCGGGCGAGTGGTCCGGCCTTGTCTTTCGGCAGTTGTCCCATGCGCTCGAGGTCGATCACCAGCTTCGGCGAGGGCGCCAGAGGCGTCGGCGTCGCGTCGCCGGGCAGTAGCTCGGATACCGGAACGCCGTAGAATTCTGCAAGCTCGGCCAGCTTCTGCACGGTAACCGAGCGGTCGCCGCGCTCGTAGGAGCCGACAACGACGGCTTTCCACCGGCCGCGGGATTTCTCCTCGACCCCATGGAGTGAGAGCCCTTGCTGAGTGCGGATAGCGCGCAGTCGCGCGCCCAGGGTCTTGGCGTATTCAGATGGCATGATCGTCGGCCCCCCGGCCTGTGTTAGCTTTCAGTAACTGGTTACGGACAGTGACGGTAGGCCGCAAGCGCGACCAGGTCAAGCCGAATCGCAAAAAGCGGGTCAACTTGCGCGTCTCGTCGCTTCCGCGCAGTTCGGCCGCTGAGGTTCGGGTGATGCCCGGGAAGCCCTGTGGCGCCTGGGTTTCTGGCGGTTTCCGGGCCCGGAACACGGTCCCTCGCCTCGGCGGTACTAGTGACGGTTATTCCAGTGTGACACGAATCACGCATTGTGATGCATTCATCGCGGTAGGCACCGTTCTGGTGGCCCGGCTGCTCAGGTGGTGACGCACCGCACCGTCCGGCTTGAGAGCGGAAGGCGACATGCCACTGGTGCTGGAGGCCGGGACAGGATGTCCGGCTATTTCTCCTGGTACCGTGCTCCTGACAGGAATCCTTTAAGGCCCGTCCCGTGAGGCGGGGAAGGAGGTCCTTGCTATGCCCTCCGAGCATTCCCAGCCCGGTCCGGCTCGCGGGGATGGTGTGTTCGGCACCCCGGCACTTAGCGACCGTAAGACGGTCTTGGAACCCGCCGAGATCAGGCGCGCACTGTCTCGGGTGGCCCACGAGATCCTTGAACGGACAGACGGCGCTGCGGACGTGCTGCTACTCGGCATCCCCACCCGCGGTGTCCCGCTCGCCAGTCGCCTCGCCGACCGCATCGAGCAGGTCGAGGGGCACCCGGTCCCGCACGGGTCGCTAGACATCACGATGTACCGCGACGATCTGCGGCTGCGCCCGGCACGGGCGCTTGGCCGTACCGACGTCCCCGCGGAAGGGATCGACGGGAAGATCGTCGTCCTGGTCGACGACGTGCTGTACTCGGGGCGGACCGTGCGTGCCGCCCTGGATGCGCTCAACGACCTTGGCCGCCCGCGCGCTGTCCAGCTCGCTGTCCTGGTGGATCGCGGGCACCGGGAACTGCCGGTCCGGCCCGACTATGTGGGCAAGAACCTGCCTACCTCGCAGCAGGAGGTTGTCCGGGTACTGCTCACCGAGGTGGACGGTGAGGATGCCGTGCTCCTCGGCCGGGTGGCAGGAACGCGGGCGGGCAGCCGCCGGGCCAGGGCACAGCAGGCTGAATCACGGGGGGAGACGTGAAGCGCCATCTCATTTCGGCTGCGGACCTGACCAGGGACGATGCCCTGCTGATCCTGGACACAGCGGACGAACTGGCCCGCATGGCTGACCGCCCTATCAAGAAGCTGCCCACCCTGCGCGGGCGCACAGTCGTTAACCTCTTCTTCGAGGACTCGACCCGGACGAGGATTTCGTTCGAGGCTGCGGCGAAGCGCCTGTCGGCGGACGTGATCAACTTCTCCGCCAAGGGATCCAGCGTGGGCAAGGGCGAGAGTCTCAAGGACACCGCCCAGACTCTCGAGGCCATGGGCGCGGACGCGGTGGTCATCAGGCACAGCGCCTCAGGCACACCGCACCGGCTGGCCGGCTGGGTGCGCGGCAGTGTCATCAACGCTGGTGACGGCGCCCACGAGCACCCCACGCAAGCGCTGCTCGACGCGTTCACCATCCGCCGCCGATTCGAGCGAGGGACCGGCGCGCTGGATGGGCTGCGCGTCACCATCGTGGGCGACGTTCTGCACAGCCGGGTGGCCAGGTCCAATGTCCTGCTGCTGCATACGCTCGGGGCAGAGGTGATGCTGGTCGCCCCGCCCACGCTGGTGCCTATCGCAGTAGATACCTGGCCATGCGCGGTGGGTTACGACCTAAACGCGGCGCTGTCCAAGAGTGACGTGGTGATGATGCTGCGCGTGCAGCAGGAGCGGATGAACGCTGCCTACTTCCCCAGCGTGCGCGAGTACAGCCGGCGGTACGGCCTGGACGTGGCGCGGATGGCGCAGCTGCCCGAGCACGCCATCGTGATGCATCCCGGCCCGATGAACCGGGGCGTGGAGATAGCGGCTGAGGTGGCGGACTCGCCCCGGTCGACGATCGTGGAGCAGGTCGCCAACGGCGTCAGCGTGCGGATGGCCGTCCTGTACCTGCTCCTTGGCGGAGCGGGGGCAGAGCAGTGAGTGAGAGCAGGGGGGACTGGCTGATCAAAGGTGCCCGGCCGCTGAACGGCGAGCCCGCCGACATCCTGATCCGCGGTGCGATGATCGAGGCGATCGGTCCCGGCCTGGGCGAACCGGGCGTGCGGGTACTGGATGCCGGCGGCTTGATAGCGCTGCCCGGGCTGGTCGACCTGCATACCCACCTGCGGGAGCCGGGCCGGGAAGACGCTGAGACTGTCGAGACGGGTACGAGGGCGGCTGCGCTCGGCGGGTTCACCGCCGTGCATGCCATGGCGAACACGGACCCGGTTGCCGACACGGCAGGCGTGGTCGAGCAGATCTGGCGACTCGGCCGCCACGCGGGTCACTGTGACGTCCAGCCCATCGGCGCGGTCACCGCGGGTCTCGGCGGGACGAGGCTGGCCGAACTCGGTGCGATGGCTGAGTCCGCCGCCCGCGTGCGGATGTTCTCCGACGACGGCCGGTGCGTGTCCGACGCGGTTCTCATGCGCCGGGCCCTGGAGTATGTCAAGGCGTTCGACGGGGTGATCGCCCAGCACGCTCAGGAGCCACGCCTCACCGAGGGCGCGCAGATGAACGAGGGAGAAGCGTCAGGACGGCTTGGCCTGACCGGCTGGCCAGCCGTTGCTGAGGAGGCGGTCATCGCGCGGGATTGCCTGCTCGCCGCGCATGTCGGTTCCGCTCTTCATGTGTGCCACGTGTCCACGGCTGGCTCGGTCGAGATCATCCGCTCGGCGAAGGCCAAGGGATGGCGGGTCACCGCGGAGGTGACCCCGCACCACCTGCTGCTCACAGATGAGCTTGCGGCCAGCTACGACCCCGTCTTCAAAGTGAACCCACCGCTGCGCACGGCTGCGGATGTGGCGGCGCTCCGGCAGGGCTTGGCCGAAGGCACGATCGATTGCGTGGCGACCGATCACGCCCCGCACCCGCTGGAGGACAAGGAGACCGAGTGGAACACGGCCGCCTTTGGCATGACGGGCCTCGAGACGGCGCTGCGGGTGGTGCAGGAGGCGGTGGTCGAGACCGGCCTGCTCGACTGGGCCGGCGTGGCTGACCGCATGTCGGCCCGGCCCGCCGCGATCGGCAGGCTGGCTGGCCACGGCGACCCGCTGCTCGCTGGGTCGCCGGCCAACCTGACCCTTTACGACCCCGAACCGCGTGAGGTTGTGGATCCGCGGGCGCACGCATCCAAGAGCCGTAACACGCCGTTCGCGGGCATGGTGCTGCCCGGGCGGGTGGTGGCCACGTTCCTGCGAGGCAGGCCGACGGTGCTCGACGGGAAACTCGCCTGATGCCCGGCACCGCCGGGACTCCCGGTCAGGCTGCACCACCCGCGATCCTCGTACTTGAGGACGGCACGACTTTCTCCGGAACGTCCTTCGGTGCTGCCGGTGAGTCATTCGGCGAGATGGTCTTCAATACCGGGATGACCGGGTATCAGGAGACGCTGACCGACCCGTCATACTGCCGCCAGATCGTGGCCATGACCGCGCCGCACATCGGCAACACCGGCGTCAACGACGATGATCCGGAGTCCGGGCGCATGTGGGTGAGCGGCTATGTGGTCCGTGAGCCTGCCCGGATCGCCTCGAACTGGCGGTCACGCCGCAGCCTGGACTCCGAATTGCGGGCCCAGGGTGTGACCGGCATCGCGATCAGCGGCACCCGCGCGCTCACCAGGCACTTGCGGGAGCGTGGCGCCATGCGGGCGGCGATAGCCACGGACGGTGCCGATCCGGACGAGGTGCTGCAGCGGGTGCTCGCCAGCCCATCCATGATCGGCGCGGATCTGGCCCGCGAGGTGTCCACCGCCGTCCCGTACACGGTGGACCCGCCGGCCAGTGTCGCGGTCCGGTACCGGGTCGCGGCCGTTGACCTCGGCATCAAGACGGCCACACCGCGCTCCATGGCGTTGCGCGGCTGCCAGGTTCAGGTGCTCCCGGCCACGAGCACAGCCGCGGAGATCGTCGCGGCCAGTCCGGACGGGGTGTTCTTTTCGAACGGGCCCGGTGACCCGGCAGCCGCTGGCTATGCGGTCGAGGCCATGCGCGGGGTGCTCGCCGAGGGCGTGCCAGTGTTCGGCATCTGCCTGGGCAGCCAGATCCTCGGCCGGGCGCTCGGACTGGGCACCT
>DAIRVB010000171.1:0-8049 GCA_036803065.1 Streptosporangiaceae bacterium | reverse complement strand
AAGACCATCGACGTCACCAAGTTCGCCGCGAACATGGCCGGCATGCCGATGATCTCCGTCGCGACGAACCTGGCCCATGATGGGATCGCCTCACCGGTCAGCTCGCTGGAGCACGAGTCAGGCAAGGGGTCCTACGGCGTGGCGCCGCCGGTGGCAGTCGTGGTCGACCTGGACAGCGTCCGCGCGGCCCCGGAGCGGCAGGTTAGCGCCGGCATCGGGGACGTGGTCAGCAACCTGTCGGCCATCGCGGACTGGGAACTCGCCGTGGCGGACACCGGGGAGCGGCTGGACGGCCTGGCGGTCACGCTGGCCCGCACCGCCGCGCACGCGGTGCTGCACCAGCCGGGCACGGTGGCCTCCGACGAGTTCCTGATGGTGCTGGCCGAAGCGCTGATCCTGTCTGGGATGTCCATGACCGTGGCCGGGTCGAGCCGCCCGTCCAGCGGCGGCGACCACGAGATCCTGCACGCGATCGACAAGCTTTATCCGGGTACCAGCAACCACGGCGAGCTGGCCGGGGTGGGTGCCCTGTTCTGTGCGCACCTGCGCGGCGACACCGGCCAGGAGCGGCTCGTCTCGGCCTGCCTGGCCCGGCACGGGCTGCCCAGGACCCCGGCCGAGCTGGGGCTGTCGGAAGCGGAGTTCACCAAGGCTGTCGTCTGCGCGCCGGGCACCCGGCCCGGGCGGTACACGATCCTGGAGCGCCTCGGCCTGACCGAGACTGAGGCGGCGCAGCGGGTAGGGGAGTATGTCCGGTCCATCACTGGCTGAATTGAAGGCCACCGGGCAGCCGCCGTCGGTGATCGACAGGCTCAACGACGAGCACTGGGCCGGGCGGCTGTACATGCGGCGCATCTCGCCCCGTGCGACGTGGGTGTTCGCCCGGCTCGGCTGGTCGCCGAACGCGGTCACCCTGGCGTTCATCGCCTGCGGCATCGCCGCAGGCGTGGTGATCGCATTCGGCGGCCTGGCCACGGCCATCGCGGCGGCCCTGCTGATCCAGCTGTACCTGCTGTTCGACTGCTCCGACGGGGAACTCGCCCGGTGGAGCGGGCGGACCTCGGCCACCGGCGTGTACCTGGACGGGATCGGCCATTACCTGGGCGAGGCGGCCCTGCTCACCGGGCTGGGCATCCGGGCCCAGGGGCACCTCACCATCGCCGGCGGCTACGTGACCGCGGGGATCGCGGCGGCTCTGCTGTCGGCCCTGGTCAAGGCGGAAACCGACAATGTGATCGTCGCCCGGGCCAAGGCCGGCCTGAGCGGCACGCACGCTGAAGACGCCCTGGCGCCGACCGGCCAGGGCCTGGCGCTGGCCCGGCGGCTGGCCGCCGGGCTGCGGCTGCACCGGATCATCCAGGCGGTCGAGCTGAGCGTGCTGATCCTGATCGCGGCGATCGTCGACGCCGTGACCGGCGGGCTGGCCGCCACTCGCGTGCTGACCATTGGCAGCCTGGTCATCGCGGCTCTCATGGTGGTCGCGCACCTGGTTGCCATCGTGGCGTCCCGGAGGTTGCGGTGAAGCTTTCCTGCGTGATCCTGACCATGGGCGACCGCCCGGCCGAACTCGACCGGGCCATCGCCAGCGCGACGGCGCAGCGCCACGCCGACCTGGAGATCGTCGTCGTCGGCAACGGCACCGACGTGCCATCGGCTCCCGCCGAGGTGACCGTGGTCCGGCTGGCCGAGAACGCGGGCGTGGCCGGCGGGCGCAACGCCGGCGTCGAGGCGTGCACCGGCGATGTGGTCCTCTTCCTCGACGACGACGGCTGGTACCCGGATCCTGGGCTCGGCGCCTACATCGCCAGCCGGTTCGCTGACGACCGGGCACTGGCGGTGCTGTCGTTTCGTGTCGTTCATCCCGAGGGTGGCCCGTCGGCGCGATGGCACGTGCCCCGGCTGCGCGCGGGTGACCCGGAGCGGTCCTCCCCGGTGACCACGTTCGCCGGCGGAGCCTGCGCCATCCGCCGCTCGGCCTACCTGGAGGCGGGCGGCCTGCCCGCGGTGTTCTTCTACGCGCACGAGGAGACGGACCTCTCCTGGCGGCTCCTCGGCCTGGGGTACCGGATCGAGTACGACGCGGCCGCGCAGATGTGCCATCACGCGCTGCCGAATGCCCGGCACGCTACGTTCTTCCGGCTCGACGGGCGGAACAGGGTGCTGCTGGCCCGCCGTAATCTCCCCTGGCCGCTGGCCGTCTTGTACCTTACGGACTGGTTTGCGCTGACCGTGTTGCGGGAACATTCGGCTGATGTGCTGCGAGCGTGGCTGGGCGGCTTTGCCGAGGGGTGGCGGATGAACCCTGGGCAGCGTCGGCGCATGTCGCTGCGCACAGTATGGCGGATGACCCGTGCGGGGCGTCCGCCAGTTATCTGAGTTTCGTCAGCCGAAGGCTGGGCAGTCCTGGGGTGCCGGCGGGGCAGAAGTTCGGCGTCTGGTTAGGATCTCCTCAGTGGAGGGTCTATTTCTATGCTCACGCTGGGACTGGCGCCCCCACGCGGCTGTGAACCGCGTCGGGTGACCTGGTACTCGCCGACCACGATCCCGCGGCCCGTGCTGGCCGCCACATTCGCGGGGTGCGCCGCCTTCGCTGGCGGGCTTGGCCTGATCAGTCACTATGCGCCGCAGCGGCTCTGGGGGTTGTTCGCGGCCCCGGCGTACCTGCTGGCGGCCGTCGCCATTCTGGCCTGGAAGTCGTCGCGCGGCGTGGATCTGGCCCTGGTGCTCGGCTTCGGCGGCGCGCTCGCCGCGCCGCTGTCCGTGCTGGCGATCCAGGGCAGGTGGCAGCCGGAGGTGGGCGTCATCACCCGCAGCGCGCGGCTGGTCATGATGCATGGCTCCCCCTACGAGGCTCCCGCGGTCCTCGCCGCCTCGCACGACCCGAACATCTACAACCCGTACCTGCCGGTGATGACACTGTTCGGGATCCCACGGGTGCTGCTTGGCCAGGGGCTGCCCACAGACCCCAGGATCTGGTTCTGCCTGGTCTTCGTCGTCGCTTTCGGGCTGGCCCTGGCCCTGGCGGGCGCGCGGGATGTGCTCCGCTGGACCGCGCTGGTCACCGCCACGCCGGTGATCGCCTTCTCGCTGACGGTCGGCGGTACCGACGTGCCGGTGCTCGCCCTGCTGTGCCTGGGTTTCGCGCTGATGTGGCGCCGGCCGCGCCCGGTCCTGGCTGGAATCGTGCTCGGGCTCGCCGCGGCCACCAAGGCGACCGCGTGGCCCGGGCTCGTGGTCGCGATGACGCTGCTAGCCGTGCGGGATGGCAGCCGGTCGACGGCCCGCTTCGCGCTGGCCGCCCTCGCCTCGGCGGCGGCCTTCATCGGCCCGGTGGCCGCGCTCTGGCCGCGCACCCTGGTGCAGAACACCATCCTGTTCCCGCTCGGCCTGGCCAGCATCAAATCGCAGGCGGTCAGCCCGCTGCCGGGACACCTGCTCGCCGACACCGGGCACGTCGGCCGGATGATCGCTGTCGCAGCGCTGGCCCTGTCCGGGTTGGGCATCATCGTGTCTCTCATCGTCCGCCCGCCACGGGACGTCCCGTCGGCCACGTGGCGGCTCATCATCGGGCTGGCCCTGATGTTCACGCTGGCCCCGGCCACCCGGTTCGGTTACTTCATGTACCCGCTTGGCCTGTGGGCGTGGCTGGCGGTTTCCGTGCTGGGCGGCAACAGCCCAGGCGCGGACCCGGACGCGGAACGAGAACGCTCGGCCCCTGCCCTGGCAGGCGGGGGCAGCTAGTCCCGCTGGCCCGCCGCGGCGGCGCCGTCAGGGAGCGAACGCTTTCGCATCTGCGCAGATGTTCGTGCTGCCGGTGATGCCGCCATAGGTGGGGGTGAGGTTGGTCGCCGCTGCCGGGCTAGCCGACGGCTTCACGCTGGACAGGCCGTTGAAGCTCGACCCGACGACCAGGGTGATCGTTCCCGCCTGCAGGGCGGTGTCCTGCTTCAGTGTGGCGCCGCCGCTGACCGCGGCCTTGAGCGTATTCACCTCAGCCGCTTGGGTGGCTGAACTGTACTCGATGACGCTGGTGGTGACGCCGAAGCCGGGGACGTCGCCGTGGCCGATGACGGTGAAGCCCGCGTTGGTGAGTTCGTTGCTGACGGTGGAGGCGAGGCCGGCGGCGCCGTCTCCGTTGAGCACTTCCACTTTGACCTGGGAGGGGCTGACCGTGGCGGCCGCGGACGGCGCCGCGGCCTTGGCGGCGGGCTTGGCGGCGGGCGTGAGCACGGTCTTGTCAGTGGCGATGGCCTGGAAGAGCTGATCCGCCGCGGGCTGCGTCCACTGCACCTTGTTGGGGTCGGCCGCGTACTGCCCATTCGGTACCGAGACGAAGTCCACAGCGCTGGAATTGAGGGACCTCATGCTGTCCGCGATCTTCAGCATGGTGGCCGGGTCCAGGCCGCTGTCGACGGTCATCGACTTCGCGGCGTCCGAGACGACGTTCAGGATCCTGGCCGGGTCGGCGAGCAGGTTGGTGCTCTTGAGCTTCTGCACCACGGCATCCAGGAAGAACTGCTGCCGCTGGATGCGCTCCAGGTCAGAACCGTCGCCGACGCCCTCGCGGGCCCGGACGAAAGCGAGCGCCTGAGCCCCGGTGACCACCTGCTTGCCGGCCGGCAAGTTCAGCCCGGCGGCCGGGGCGTTGATCGCCGTAGGCAGGCAGACGCTGACCCCGCCGACATCGTTGATGATCGACTGGAACCCGCTGAAATTGCCCTCAACGAAATGCTCGATGCGGATGTTCGTCAGCTGCTCCAGGGTCTTCCACACGCACACCGGGCCGCCGGAGGCGAACGAGGAGTTCAGCGGCTCCAGGCCGCTCTGTGCCTGCTGGCCGGGAAAGCCGTTCTTGGTGTCCGCCGCGCAGGCATAGATCGGGATCATCGAGTCCCGTGGGAAGCTGATGATGTCGGCGCGCTGGTGACCGGGCGCGATGTGCAGCAGCATCACGGTGTCTGAGCGCGCTCCGGTGATGACGCCGGCGTTGCCGTGGCCGTTGCTTCCGGCCCGGCTGTCCGAGCCGAGGACCAGGATGTTCAGCGCCGCCGTGTAGGGAGGCCGGTGCTTGCCGAGGTCCGCGGAGCTGACGGCGACGCGCTTGATGCTGTCGTACACCGTCCGCCACCTCGCGTAGCCGACCAGCGACGTGGAGACCACGAGGACGGTGGCCAGGATGGCGGCTGTGCCGAGCACTGCTTCCTTGCGCAGCCCGCGCTGGCGGCCGGTCGCCATGCCTTTCGGCTGGCGGCCGTTCCGGTCGCCGCCGCCCTGGCCGCGTCCCGCCGCGTTCTGGGGGCCTCTCCCGCGCCTGCGCCGACCATCATTCACCTGGTCAGCGGGCTGCTCCCGGGATGAAAGTCGGCCGCCGACATCATCGGGATGGTCGGATCGGCTCATCGCTCCTCGGCGCATGGCGGGGGGGGACGCAGGGGGATGCGTTTCATCATTGTTCAACGCGAGGCTATGTCATGTAGTGCCAATCGGATGAATCGGTCACGGGGCTTACACGGATTGCAGCCCCGTCCCCTCTACAGTGGGGACCGTGCGCTTGGGAGTCCGCCTCGCCGGCAAGACAGCCCTCATCGGCAAGACAGACAACACAGAAGAGAGCAGCAGTCCTCGGGCTGGGCCTGTTGCCAACTCGCGACCGGTGTCCCTGGTCGCGGGCCGCAGTTTCGCCCGGCTCACGGTCGTTCCGCCGCTACTGGTGATCGCGTGGCTGGTGCCCGGGATTCCGCTGCTGCTGGCCGGGCGCTTCCTGCCTATCCCCATGGTCCTGATCGCCGCGCCGCTGGCCGCGATCCTGATGGTCGCCACCTTCCGCGAGACACCGGGCCGCTGGCCGGGCCCGGCCCGGGCGGCGGGGGATGCGCAGCAGAGCCCGGCGCGGGCCTGGACCGCCTGGTGGGGGCTGGGCGGCACGATCGTGGTCGCGGCGGGATTCGCCGCCTGGCAGATCCTGCTGAACTCGCCGCAGATCATCGTGCTGCGCGATCCCGGGGCGCTGTTCCAGTTCGGCTACTGGATCGCGGAGCACGGGTCGCTGCCGGTTCCGCAGGCGCTGGCCGCGTTCGGTGGCGCCCACCCTGGGCTGACCTTTTCCAGCACGGGATTCTCCCCGCAGCCCGCGGGGCTCGTTCCCCAGGTCCTGGCGGGCTTGCCGGTGATCCTCTCGGCTGGCTTCTGGACGCATGGGATCGCCGGCGCTGTGCTCGTCAGCCCGGTCCTCGGGGCGTTCGCGGTGCTCACTTTCGGCGGCCTCGCGGGCCGGCTGGCCGGCCCGCAGTGGGCCCCGGCGGCCGCCCTGGTGCTCGCGCTGACCCTGCCGGAGCAGTACACCAGCAGATCCGCGTTCGGCGAGCCGGTAGTGCAGGTGCTGCTCTTCGGCGGCCTCTGCCTCGTTATCGACTCGGTCGTCACCGACTCGCTCGCCGCGCGGGCCGCCGGGCCCACACGGCCCTTCGGGCGATGGTCGGCGCTGTCGCTCAGGTGGCTGACTTCAGGCGCCGCAACGGCGGCCATCGGCGGGCTGGCCCTCGGCTTGGCCTCCGTCGTGATGATTGGCTCGCTGGCCACTGTGCTGCCGGGCATCCTGTTCGTCGGCGCGTTGGTGGCCGGCCGGAGATACCAGGCCGTTCCGTTGAGTGGGGGGTTGCTGGTCGGCGCGGGCTGCGGGCTTGCCGCTGGTTATCTGCTGGCCCCCAGCTACCTGCGGGGCCTGGGGCCCTCGCTCCGGGACCTCGGGCTGATCGCCGCCGGGCTGGCTGTGGTCGCGGCCGCGGGTGTCGGGCTGGCGTGGTACAACCCGTCCCGGCGGCTGGTGCGGCGCCTGCTGGCCGCGCGGCCGCTGCGCTGGCTGCCCGAGGTGGCCGTGGCGGCCTGCATCGCGGCGCTGATCGGCTTCGTGATCCGGCCGTATCTGCAGACCGTCCGCGGCGACAGGAGCCAGGCCACCGACGCCTACGTCGCCGCGTTGCAGCGAGCGCTGGGCCTGGCGACCGACCCAACGCGGCTGTACTCCGAGCACAGCCTGTACTGGGTCATCTGGTACATCGGCCTGCCAGCCGTGCTGCTCGGCTGGTTCGGCATCGCACTGCTGGCCCGCCGGTGCTTGCGTGCGCTGCTTACCTGGCGCGATCCGGACGCTGCGGCGCGCATGTGGGCGCTCCCGCTGGTGATCATCGGCTGGGGTGTGGCCAGCGTGCTGTGGCGGCCGGGCACCGTGCCCGATCAGCCGTGGGCCAGCCGCCGGCTGGTGCCCGTGCTACTACCGGGGCTCATCCTCTGCGCCATCTGGGTGTCGTCGTGGCTGGCGGCCCGCGCCCGTGAGCGTGGCGCCGGGCATGGAGCGGTGGCCACGGCCGCGGCATGCTTCGTGGTGGCTCTGGTGCTGCCAACGGTCCTGGCCACCTTCGGGTTCGGGCTGACCTTCGCGCCGCAGGCCGGCGCGGGGCGGTCAGCCACCGGCGGCTTGGCCCTGAACCGGGTCGGCGCCGGGCAGGCCGCGGCCGTCAGCGGCATATGCGGGACGCTCAGCTCGTCAACGTCGGTGGTGATCCTCGACCAGGCGGCCGCGGACCAGTTCGGCCAGGTAATAAGGGGAATGTGCGATGTTCCGACGGGTGTCATGGCGGGAGCGTCGCCGACCGAGGTGCAGGCGGTGCTGAGTGGTATCACCGCTGCGGGCAGGCATCCTGTCCTGATCGGCTCCGGCTCCGCCGAGTTCACCCGTTATGGATTCTCGCCGAGCAAGGTGCTCGATCTCACCACCACGCAGGACGCGCACTACCTGACCCAGCCTCCGACGGCGCCCTGGCGGGTCAGGTACGTGCTGTGGGAGTCGACACCCGGATCGCCGATCACCGGAGCGTGAGCCGCGGGCGCCGAGCGATTTGCCTCGGGCTGCGGCAGCCCATACAGTAGAGGCACAGCGACGCGGGGTGGAGCAGTTCGGTAGCTCGCTGGGCTCATAACCCAGAGGTCGCAGGTTCAAATCCTGCCCCCGCTACCAGTAGTTGCAGGTGAGAGGCCTGATCGCCAGGACGG
>DAIRVB010000170.1:5206-8086 GCA_036803065.1 Streptosporangiaceae bacterium | reverse complement strand
ATCCTGCTCGATGCTGTTGTGCAGATTGATCCCATTCGCAACAAAGTTATGCGTGCCGAGCACAGTGGCGTCATAAACGGGCTGTTCACCGAGGCTCTCCACCGACGCGATTTCGTCCCAGAATACGTCGTTGGTGGCAACCATCTCCAGCTCGGCGCTGTCGAGGATGGTCGCCACGCGGGATAGGCGTTCCCTGCTCGGAGCATGTTTCCATAGGGTGCTGCCATTGAATTGCGTGCCGAGCGCCGCAGCGAACACACGGTGTGACATCTGCCGCTCGGCCAGTACGGTGCGTACCCGGTTCCAGACCTCTCGCGGGATGGTGTCCAGGTTCGTGTTGCTCTTGATCGAGATGAGCATGGCCTTCGCCTTGTCGGCCATGGCGGACCGGTTTCCGTGGACCCCGATGTCCTCGAGAAAGCGGAGCTGGTTCTCGGCCCCGTAGATATGCAGCTGGTAGCAGGGGCGGTAGGTGCCCTTCTGGGTCTCCTTGATCCGGGTCATCACGTTGAAGCGCAGCAGCAACCGGGCAACGTCGTCGACCAGCCGGCGGCTCGTCGAGGCGTAGTAGATGCGGGCCTGCCCTACCTTCGCATCCCACCAGACGCAGCCATCTGTCGCCCACAGATGGTGCAGGAACAGCGCGAGCTGCCGCTTCGGAACCGAGAAGACTGGGGCGGGGACGAACTTCTCATGGCTCCGGAGGCCGAAGAGGCCCAGCGAGTCAAGCCAGGCGGCGATGGGGTTACGACGACCGTGAGTCAGATGGTAGGGCGCTGGCAGGCGCAACGACGTGCAACGAGCCGCTTCGTACTCGTCACGAATCGCTGTGACCCCGAAGTGCTTCGCCGCCGTAGTTACGGCAGCCAGGTTCGCTTCGTCGATGCTGGCATAACGGATCGGCTGGTTCCTGACGAATGACCCGTCGCCGAGAAGGTGGCCCAGCATGATGATCTCGGATTCCGGCAGGTCTCGCGGTGCCAGCGGCGCGGGCGTATGGCGTGGCACAGCCACCCGGCCACCGACCGGGATCTCGGCTAGCGGGTGCCATCCGTCGTAGGTGAGGAATGGATGGTTCGCCGTGGCCTCTACCTCGCGGCCGGACTTCAGATGAACCCGGAACACTTCCTTGGTGCCGCTGGCGAAAGCATGTGCCATGGTGCGCGGCACCAAGCGCAGTCCCTCATCGAGTGACCAGACGGGAATGTCTCGCTCTCCAGACGCCATCAGCTCTCCCAGCGAAATCTCAGCGCCCGTGTCGGCCCGCATGATGCGGGTCCCGGCAGTTAGGCAACCTGATTCGCGCAGGTCAGAGAGGAGGGGACGCTTATCAGTGCGCTGCTCAGAACCGCGGTTGAGCTGTGAGATGGCGATCACCGGGACCTCGATCTCCTTGGCGAGGAGCTTGAGTGAGCGTGACATCTCGGACACCTCCTGCTGCCTGTTCTCCACCCGCCGGGGTGAACTCATCAGCTGCAGGTAGTCGATGATCACCATCTTGAGATCGTGCCGCTGCTTGAGGCGGCGGCATTTGGCCCGGATCTCCATCATGGACATGTTCGGCGAGTCGTCGATGAACAGCGGTGCGTCAACCACCTCGCTCATCCGCCGGGCCAGCCTGGTCCAGTCCTCGTCACCCAGCTGACCGGTCCGCATGTGCTGCAGTGGCACCCGGGCCTCGGCCGAGAGCAACCGCATGGTTATCTCGTTGCGGCTCATCTCCAGGCTGAACATCACCGTCGCCATCCCGTGCCTGACCGCAGCGGCGCGGGCAATATCCAAAGCCAGCGTCGATTTCCCAATGCCCGGCCTGGCGGCGATGACGATCATCTGGCCGGCGTGCAGGCCGTTGGTGAGGGCATCCAGATCGGCGAAACCGGTGGGCACCCCGGTCATGCCGCCGCCGCGGCTGCCGATCGCCTCAATCTCGTCCAGGGCCCCGGGCATGATCTCAGACAGGGCGAGGTAGTCCTCGCTGACGCGGTGCTCGGTGACCCCGTACACCTCGGCCTGGGCACGGTCCACGAGATCGTCAGCGTCCCCGTCGCCGGAGTAACCGAGTTGCACGATGCGGGTGCCCACCTCGACCAGGCGCCGGAGTATGGCGCGCTCCCTGACGATCCGGGCGTAGTAGCCGGCGTTGGCCGCAGTGGGCACGGATGCGATGAGCGTGTGCAGGTAGGTGCCGCCGCCGACCCGGCTAAGCTCGCCCCGCTTGTTCAGCAGGTCGCTGACCGTCACGGCGTCGGCCGGCTCGCCACGGCCGTAGAGCTCCATGATGGCCTCGTGCACGAGCTGGTGGGCCGGACGGTAGTGATCCTGGGCCCTGATGGTCTCCATGACGTCAGAGATGGCGTCCTTGGACATCAGCATTCCGCCGAGAACACACTGCTCCGCGGCCACGTCGTGGGGCGGTGTCCGGTCGAACTCCTCGCCACGGGGAGCGATCTCGGCCACACTCACCTGGCGACCCCCTTCCCCGTCACGAAACAACGCCCGCTGGCGTCCCGCAGTTACGATCAACTCAGTTCTATCGGATGGCTCCGACAGTCTTGTGGCAGCGCGCCGCAGCGTCCAATCGGACTGTGCACAGGTCTGTGGACAGGCTGTGCAGACACGCCGCACGCCCTGTGCGCAGGCTGGGGATAGCCCTGGGGACGCAGCCCAGGATCAGCTCTTAAAAGAGCCACTGCCTGCACCGATGCCGTCCACCCCCTGTGCGCGGAAGAAAACTTGGCCCGGATTTCCCGTCCACACGGTGATGGAAGTTATCCACACACGGACTGTGACGTGCAACGTCAAATGCCGTGCTCAGCGAGGTCACACGCGGGTATCCGGGACGCCACGGTGAGGTCCCGGCAGGCCCTCCGTGGCGGCCCT
>DAIRVB010000170.1:0-5106 GCA_036803065.1 Streptosporangiaceae bacterium | reverse complement strand
GGCCCTCCGTGGCGGCCCTGTGCGGCTGTGAGAAGCGCCTGCGATCATGGACGCGGCTGCTCTATTGTTCGCGCATGTGTTCGACACCCGATGCGCGGATCGCCTTGCTCGGCCAGGCCATCGACGAACTGGCTCAGCAGACGCGCACAGGCACCCACCGCGGCGCGACAGACGGAACCGGGCCGGGCGGCGCAGGGCAGGACGGCGCCGGGCCGGACGGGGGGGACACGGATGCTGGCATGGAAGGTGTGGCGCAGCGCCTGGCCGCCATCTGGGCCATGGTGGCCGAACTCGACCCAGGACTGGCGGCGCGCCTGCCCCGGTACGTGGGCCCGGCTGACTGAGGCGATGGCCGGCCCCCCGGCGAGCGGGGGCCGGCCATCGCTCAGGCGCTGACGACCTCGATATCGAGGGTGGCGGAAACCTCAGGGTGCAGCCGGACCGTGACCCGGTGAGCGCCGAGTGTCTTTATCGGGTTGCGAACCTCGATGCGGCGCTTGTCGAGTTCAGGACCTCCGGCGGCGCGGACCGCGGCCGCGATGTCGGCCGGACTCACCGAGCCGAACAGCCTGCCGCTGCCGCCTGCCTTGGTCTCCAGCCGCACGCTGAGCGACCCCAGTCGGCTCGCGGCGTCCCTCGCGTCGTCGAGGCCCCGGATGTCCCGGGCCGACCGGGCTCGCTTGATCAGGTCGATCTGCTTCTCCGCACCGCGCGTCCAGCGCATGGCCAGCCCGCGCGGGACGAGATAGTTGCGGCCATAGCCGCCGGCTACCTCGACCACGTCGCCCGGGGCGCCCAGGCCGGTGACCTCCTGGGTGAGGATGAGCTTCATAGGTGTGCGACTCATCGGTATGCGGCCTTCCCGTCAGCGTGCCGTGCTGGTGTACGGCAGCATCGCCATCTCGCGGGCGTTCTTGATAGCAGTGGCGACATCGCGCTGATGCTGCGTGCAGTTGCCGGTCACCCGCCTGGCGCGGATCTTGCCGCGATCGGAAATGAACTTCCGCAACAGCCCGGTGTCCTTGTAGTCCACGTAGGAGATCTTCTCCTGGCAGAACAGGCAGACTTTCTTTCTGGGCTTGCGTATTGGTGCTTTCGCCATCATGGTGCTCCTGGTGAGAGCCCCGCTCCAGGCGGGGATGGTCAGTTATAAGGGGCGTGGCCGGTAGCTGGCCGCTTCGGGATCTAAAATGGCGGCTCGTCGGACGACCCGCCATCGCCCGATCCGCCGGGCTCAGACGCTGCCCACGGGTCCTCCGCGCCGCGCCCGCCGGACGGCCCACCATACCCGGCTGGACCACCCTGGCCACGCGGGGCGCCACCCTGGCCGCCGCCGCCGAACCCGCCGCCGCCTCCGGACCGGTTGGACTTGGTGACCTTGGCCGACGCGTTGCGCATCGACGGGCCCACGTCGTCCACCTCGACCTCGTAGACGGTCCGCTTCTCGCCTTCACGGGTCTCGTATGAGCGCTGCTTGAGCCGGCCGGTGACGATCACCCGCATGCCCCGCTGCAGGCTCTCGGCGACGTTCTCGGCCGCCTGCCGCCATACGTTGCAGGTGAGGAAGAGGCTGTCGCCGTCCTTCCACTCATTCGTGGCTTTGTCCAGGAACCGGGGCGTGGAGGCCACCCGGAAATTGGCGACCGCCTGGCCGGTGGGGGTGTATCGGAGTTCTGGGTCGTCGACGAGATTGCCGGCGATCGTGATCTGGGTATCGCCTGCTGCCATCGGGGTGCTCCCGGTCGATTGAGAGGATGTGTCGGGCGCCGCTCACACGGCTGGGTCGCCGCTCACACGGCTGCGTTCGGCTCAGTGGTTCTCCGGGCGGAGGATCTTCGTCCGCAGGACTGCCTCGTTCAGGCCGAGCTGGCGGTCGAGTTCCCGGACGGTGTCCGGCTCCGCGAGCATGTCTATGACGGCGTAAATGCCATCCGTCTTCTTGTCGATCTCGTAGGCGAGGCGCCGACGTCCCCAGACGTCCACCTTGTCGACGCTTCCGCCCCCGGACTTGACGACCGTGAGGAACTGGTCCAGCGACGGGTGAACTGTCTGCTCCTCGAGGCTGGGATCGAGAATGATCATCATCTCGTAACGGCGCATGATCGAAATACGCCTCCTTTGGACTGACGCGGCCACGGTCTCTCCGTGACAGGAGGAACTACGCCGCCGCACACGGGGGCGACGGATGTAGCCGAGTCAGCCTACCAGGGTGCAGGGACCGGACTGGCGAAGGATTCCCGGACATGCCGCACGGGAACAGACCGGGTAGATCCGCCGCGGGGTGGAACCTTCTGAGGGGGTGGCGATGCCACAAGCCGCCAAAGCCCGTCCAAATCTGCGCCTCCCGCATGTCACGCTCAACAGTGACGGCAGGCGCCATCCGCTGGAGAACTCGCTCACCGTGTTCACCCTTGTCGCCGGACTTGTCGCCTTCGCCACCGGATGGATCGTGAGCCAGCACATGGCGGCCACGGTCCTGGGCCTCGCGTCCCTCGTGGTCGGCTTGTACAGCCAGCTGGTCTCGGCGACAAGAGAGCAGCGGATGCTCATCGTGACCGGTCTCGTCGCCGCGTTCGTGGGGGTAGCGCTGGGCCTGGCCCACGGCGGCTTCACGCCCTGAGCCCGCCCGTTAAGCTCGGGGAATGGTCCGCATCGGAGCTCACGTCCGGGACGGCGATCCGCTGGCGCTGGCGCTCGCTACCGGCACCGACGTGGTCCAGTTCTTCCTCGGTGACCCCCAGGGCTGGAAGGCCCCCACGTTTCCGGGCGGCGACGCGGCCGCGCTCCGCGAGGCGATCGTCGCCGCGGGGGTCGACGCTTTCATCCACGCGCCCTATGTGATCAACGTGGCCAGCACCAACAACAGGATCCGGATCCCCAGCCGCAAGCTCCTCTCCCAGCAGCTCGACGCGGCCGCGACGATCGGCGCGAAAGGCCTGATCGTGCACGGCGGGCATGTCACGGCAGGTACGGATCCGGCGGAGGGCTATGAGAACTGGCGCAAGGTGTTCGAGCGGGTCGACCGCCCGGTCCCCATCCTGATCGAGAACACGGCAGGCGGCGAGGGCGCCATGGCGCGGGGCCTCGAAGGGGTGGGCCGACTCTGGGACGCGCTCGGCGAAGTGACCGGGGACGCTGGCACCGGTGCAGGCGGCGGGGAGACTGGCGAGGTGGGGTTCTGCCTGGATACCTGCCACGCCTATGCGAGTGGCGAGGAACTCGGCGGCATCGTGGACCGGGTCAAGGCCATCACCGGCCGGATCGACCTGGTGCACTGCAACAACTCACGGGATGAATTCGGCTCCGGCCGGGACAGGCACGCTGGGCTGGAGTCTGGAACCATCGATGCCGCGCTCCTCGTGGACGTGATCCGCGCCGCCGGAGCCCCGGTGATCTGCGAGACCCCTGACCCGGGGACCGACGTCCGCTGGCTTCGCCGCCTGCTCGGCACAGCCTGAGAAATACAGGCCAGGCCAGCACAGCCTGAGAAATCAGGCCAGGCCGCCGTAGCCTGAGAAATCAGGCCGGGCGAACTCGGCGCCGGGCCAGCCGCAGGGTCCAATGGTCGGGCGCGCCGGATAGCACACCGCCTGCTGGATCGTCCTCGCCAGCCGCCCGCACCAGGTCCGTGTCCGGCCGCAGGATGTCCTTCACCACCAGCCCGCAGAGCAGCAGTACCGCGCCGAACCGGGCCAGCACGGCGGCGAAATACAACCCCGTGCCGATGCCGCCGAACTCGCCGAACGACTGGCCGGACATCCCGAAGGTGACCAGGTAAGCCCAGATGGCGAAGAAATAGCCGACCTCGGTCAGTTGCCACAGCGCAAAGGACCAGAGCCGTGGCCGGGCCAGCACGACGAGCGGAACCAGCCAGATGACGTACTGCGGCGACCACACCTTGTTGGACATCAGGAACACCGCGAGGATCAAGAAGAACAGTTGCGGCAGCCGGGGGCGCCGGGCGGCAGCGAGCGCCAGTATGGCGATAAGCACGCAGCCCACGGCGAACGCCAGCAGAGACATCATGTTGAGCTGGCCCAGGCCGGGCGTCCCGACCACTGGCACCCGTTCGGTCTCGAAGAAGTACCAGAGGGAGCCCCAGTCGGCGCCCCGGTCGGAGCTGAGCTTGTAGAAGCGCTCCCACCCGGCCGTGGCGGCGATGGCGATGGGCAGGTTCACCACGAGCCACGCCCCGGCGGCGGAGCCGGTCGTCACCCAGAACGCCCGCATCCGCCCGGCCCGCAGGCACAACAGCAGCAGCGGGCCGAAGAACAGCAGCGGGTAGAACTTGGTGGCCACAGCCAGGCCTAGCAGCACCCCGGCGAGCACGCCCCGGCGTGCGGCCCAGGCGGCCATGCCGAGCATGGCCAGACCCATCGCGATCAGGTCCCAGTTGATGAACGAGGCCAGGATCAGGCCCGGGGCGAGTGCGACACCCAGCGCCGTCCAGCGGCGTGACCGGCCCGCCAGGTAGGCGGTGGCCAGCACCCCGGCGACCGCGAAGATCGCCAGCAGCAGCACGGTGCCGTCGAAGAACTCCCTGCCCCTGGTGTACGGGTTGCTGATCGGCCGGACTATCCACGCGACTGCCTGCATCGCGCCGCCAATGAGCACCGGGTACTCGACCGGATGGCCGATGTAGGGCGCCTTTCCCGATGAAAGCCCTTCACCGAAATACAGCGGGTAGATGTCCGTGTAGCAGTGCGCCTGGAACTGCTTGAGGTAGATGTTCCAGTCCCCGGCACGGCACGCCGACTTGTTCAGGAAGCCGAGAGCGCTGCCCGCGAGGCTGGCGATGATGAGGGCGGTCGTGGATCCCGCCGCCAAGGCGAGCCGGGACTGCCTGCGCCCGGCCTCCTCATCCGCCGTTCCGGGCAGCCCCGGCCCCGCCTCTGTCAACCCACGCTCCGTCATCGGCTACCAGGTCCCGGAAGATTCTGCCATGAGTGCGGAACCGGCACCCAGGCCCGGGCCATGGCTAGCCCCCCCGGGATGACTTCACCGCGCCTGTCGTGGGGAGCGTTGCCGCTTGCAGGGTCGACGGCGTGATCGGCGTGATCGGGGTGCCGGCGTTGCCGCCGCCGTTGCCGCCCCCGTTGTTGTTGC
>DAIRVB010000169.1:0-8093 GCA_036803065.1 Streptosporangiaceae bacterium | reverse complement strand
GCGATATCCAGCCGGACGCCGACCTGCGACTCGCTGGTCATCAGCCGGCGGTCACGGGGCCAGCCGGCGGTCAGTTCCGCGCGGCCCGAGCCCCCGCCCATGCGACGACCCGGACGGTATCTCCGGGTCCCAGTCGAAGATGACCGCGTCCGGACCCTCGCCGATGATCACCTCGGAACCGGCCTGCGCCCCGGCCTTGGCCAGCGCCTCCTCGATCCCGATCCGGGCCAGCCGGTCCGCGAGATAGCCGACCGCCTCCTCATTGGCGAAGTCCGTCTGCTGAATCCAGCGCCAGGGCTTCTCGCCATGCACGTGGAAACTGTCGTCGCCCATCGCCACTACCTCGAACTCCGGGCCGCCGACCGGCGCGGGCCTGATCACGTGCCTGGTCGGCTCGGCGACCGGGACCGCCGCGCGCGCCTCGGCGATCACGCTGCCCACCGTGAACGCGAGTTCGCGCAGGCCTTCCCGGGTGGCGGCGGAGACCTGGCAGACCGTCAGCCCGCGGGCGGCGAGCACCGGCGCGGCCTCGGCGGCCAGCTCGCGGGCCGCCGGGACGTCGATCTTGTTGAGGGCGACGATCCGCGGCCGGTCGCGCAGGCTGGCCCCGGTGGCCTCTTCGTAGGCGTCGAGTTCGGCCTCGATCACGTCAAGGTCGGTGATCGGGTCACGGCCCGGCTCGCCGTCGGTCACACCGGCTGCGCAGTCGAGCACATGGACCAGCACCGTGCAGCGTTCCACGTGCCTGAGGAAGTCCAGGCCGAGTCCCTTGCCCTGGCTCGCCCCGGGAATCAGCCCGGGCACATCAGCCACGACGAACTGGGTATTCCCCGCCTCCACCACCCCGAGGTGCGGGATCAGCGTGGTGAACGGGTAGTTCGCGATCTTCGGCTTGGCCGCGGACATGGCCGAGATGAGTGACGACTTGCCAGCGTTGGGAAACCCGATGAGGCCCGCGTCGGCCACGGTCTTGAGTTCGAGCACCAAGGCGAGTTCAGTACCCGGCTCTCCCCTGAGCGCGAAGCCGGGCGCCTTGCGCCGCGGTGAGGCGAGGGCCGCGTTGCCCAGCCCCCCCCGGCCGCCCTGCGCCGCGACGAACTTCGTGCCGACTCCCACGAGGTCGGCGAGCACCTCTCCGGCCTCGGTCTTCACCACGGTGCCGTCCGGCACACGCAGGACTACGTCCGCCCCGTCGGCGCCGCTCCGGTTGGACCCGCCGCCCTGCGTGCCGTTGCCTGCCTTGCGGACCGGACGGCGGTGAAAGTCCAGCAGGGTGACCGCGCCGGGGTTCACCTCGAGGATCACGTCCCCGCCGCGGCCGCCGTTGCCGCCGTCAGGGCCGCCGAGCGGCTTGAACTTCTCCCGGTGGACTGAGGCGCAGCCGTGCCCACCGTCGCCCGCCTTCACGCGCAGGGCTACCTGGTCTGCGAACTCCGCCACTGCCTGTCCTTCTGATCTGCTGGGGTACTGCACACATCAGGGGCGGACCGGCTACGGTCCGCCCCTGACATCTGGTCTGGATGCAATCGCTTCCTGGCGGACCTAACCGGCCGCCGCGACGGGGCTATCCGCCGGGGCCGGGTCGTCCGCCAGGGTGCCCGCGATGATGCTCACCGCGCGCCGGCCCCGCACGCTTCCAAATTCGACCTTGCCTGCGATGAGCGCGAAGAGGGTGTCATCCCCGCCGCGGCCGACACCAGGCCCGGGGTGGAAGTGGGTGCCACGCTGCCGGATGATGATCTCGCCCGCGTTGACCTGTTGCCCGCCGAACCGCTTGACGCCGAGGCGCTGGGCGCTGGAGTCGCGGCCGTTACGGCTGGACGACGCGCCTTTCTTGTGTGCCACGTCAGCCCCTCTTCTTCCCGGTCGCTGCCTTCTCGGTCGAGGTGTTTGCTGCACTGATACCGGTGATCTTGAGCTGGGTGTACCGCTGGCGGTGACCCAGACGACGCCGGTAGCCGGTCTTGTTGCGGTAGTGGATCATGCTGATCTTCGGGCCGGCGACCGCGCCCAGGATCTCCGCAGTGATCTTGTACCGGCCGAGCTCGGCCGGGTTGCTGATGACCTTGTCGTCATCGACGACGAGCAAGGCGGTCAGGTTCACGCTCGAGCCGACCTCACCGGCGAGCGTATCGACGGTGAGGACGTCGTCCACCGCCGCCTTCTCCTGCCTGCCACCGCAGCGCACGATCGCGTACACCGAGAACTCTCTCTCTAGCCTGTAGGGGCTGCATATACGGGCTCTGCCTGGTGCGGGCACCGTCTGATGCGAACACCATGCACCGCCCGCCAAAGCGGGCGGCATTGCGACGAGAGCCTGCCTGCCTTGCACACGGCACCCCGGGGACAAATCGGCCCCGGATCCATCTGTGCGCCGACCACTCAGGTTATCAGACGGCGGGCGGACTCAGCCCGCCGCCGAGTCCCCCGCCGATCCCGTGGCCGCCTCCCTCGCGGCTGCCGCGGTCACCGGGTCCGGGGCGTCGGCAGCAGCGCCGGTCCCGGCTTGGTTCGCGGCGGGGCCGTCGAGAGCCGACTGATCGACTGGCGGCTGGCTCACAAACGGCTGGCCCACGGACGGCTGGCCCACAGACTCCTGGCCCACGGATGGCTGGCTCACAGAAGGCTGATCCACCGACGGCTGATCCAGCGACGCCTGGTCGAGGGTCGGCTGATCCGGAGGTCCCTGTTCCCTGCTCGCAGACCGGCGCCGGCGGCGGCCGCCACCCGGCGACGCGCCCGCCCCGGCCGCATCGGGCGCCAACGGCGCATCCACCGCCGGCCCCTCAGGCCCTGACACATCGTGACCGGCCTCAACCGGCCCCGGCCTACCCGCTCCCGGCCGATCCGCTTCCCGGATATCCGCTTCCGGCGCCTCGGTACCGGCGACAGCAGCCGGCCCGCTGGGGGCCGGCTCTGCATCTCCCGGCTCGGGGACCTTGCCGTTCCTGTCCTGCCGCCCGCCCCTGGCCTGCCTGCCGTCCCTCGGCTGGCGCCCGTCCGTCCTGGCGGCACGGCCGCGCTGGCCTTCCGGGGCATGCTCAGTAAGCTCCAGCGACACGATGCGCCCGCGGCCGTTGCAGCACTCGCAGGGCTCGGAGAACGCCTCAAGCAGGCCGCTGCCAACCCGCTTGCGGGTCATCTGCACCAGGCCCAGCGAGGTGACCTCGGCCACCTGATGCTTAGTCCGGTCCCGCGCCAGGCATTCCAGCAGGCGCCGCAGCACCAGGTCCCGGTTGCTCTCCAGGACCATGTCGATGAAGTCGATCACGATGATCCCGCCGATGTCGCGCAGCCTGAGCTGGCGGACCATCTCCTCGGCCGCCTCCAGGTTGTTCTTGGTGACGGTCTCCTCGAGGTTTCCGCCCTTGCCGGTGAACTTCCCGGTGTTGACGTCCACCACGGTCATCGCTTCGGTGTTGTCGATCACGAGCGAGCCGCCGCTCGGCAGCCATACCTTGCGCTCCAGCGCCTTGGCCAGCTGCTCGTCGATGCGGTAGCGGCCGAAGGCGTCCTCTTCGTCATCGTCCCAGCGGACCAGCCGGTCGGCCAGGTGCGGGGCGACGTAGCGGACGTACTCGTCGACCAGGTCCCAGCCTTCGTCGCCGGCCACGACCAGTGTGCTGAAGTCTTCGTTGAAGATGTCCCTGACCACCCGGATGGTCAGGTCAGGCTCGCTGTAGAGGAGCTCGGGAGCGGTGGCCGTCTTCGACTTGCGCTCGATGCTCTCCCACTGGGCGGACAGCCGGGCCACGTCGTGAGCCAGTTCCTCCTCGGCCGCGCCCTCCGCCGCGGTGCGCACGATCACGCCGGCGCCGTCGGGCATCACCTGCTTGAGGATGTGCTTCAGCCGGGTCCGCTCCTTGTCGGGCAGCTTGCGGCTGATGCCCATCATGGATGCGCCTGGCACATAGACGAGGTAGCGGCCGGGCAGGCTGACCTGGCTGGTCAGCCGGGAACCCTTGTGACCCACCGGGTCCTTGGTCACCTGGACGAGCACCGACTGGCCGGACTTGAGTGCTGATTCGATCCGCTTGGACTCGCCTTCAAGGCCGCTCGCGTCGAAATTAACCTCGCCGGCATACAGAACGGCGTTGCGGCCCTTGCCGATATCGACGAAAGCAGCCTCCATGGAGGGCAGGACGTTTTGCACCTTGCCCAGGTACACGTTGCCGACAAACGACTGGTGACTCGACTTGTCCACGTAGTGCTCTACGAGCACGCCGTCCTCGAGGACCGCGATCTGGGTGCGCTCACCTCGCTGGCGGACAACCATGACCCGGTCGACGGCTTCGCGCCGGGCCAGGAACTCGGATTCGGTGATGACCGGCGGGCGCCGCCGTCCGGACTCACGGCCTTCCCGTCGGCGCTGCCGCTTCGCCTCGAGCCGCGTCGAGCCCCGGACCGACTGGACGTCATTGGATGGCGCGGAATCCTCCGACCCGTGGGCGCGGGGCGGACGCACGTGCACCACAGTGTTGGGCGGGTCGTCGGGGGTCGGCTGGTCGGCGTCAGCGGTGGAGCCGCGGCGCCGCTTGCGCCTGCGGCGCCTGGTGCCGCCCGGTCCGTCCTCGCCGTCCTGGTCATCGCCACCCGTCTCGGTGGGCTCACCGGCCGGGCCGTCGGCGGCATTGGCGTCCGCGTCGGCTGGCCTCCGCCTGCCCCCGCGGGCCTGGCCGCTCTCCGCGGACGCATCGCCGGCGTCCGCGGCCGCGACGTCGTCGGCGCCGGACATATCGCCGTCACCGCGGCCGCGTGACCGGCTCCCCCGGCGCCTGCGGCGGCGCCCGGACGCGTCGGTCTCTGTCTCCTGATCATCGGCCGCCGCGGAAGCGGAGCCGGTCGCCGCATGCTGGTCTGCTGAAGCGTCCGCGGCATGCGCCCCCTGGCCTTCGCCGACGTCGGCGTCCGCGCCCTTGCCCCGGGTGGTCCTGCGCCGCGACGACCCGCTCCGGTCGCGAGCTGGCCCGTCCGCGTCGCCGTCGCTGGCTTCGTCACGCTGGCGGCCGCCGTCGGCGGGCTCACCGGCCGCGGGCGGCTGGAAGATCACCGGCGGAGGCTGGAAGGTCGCGGCGGGCACCGCGGCGGGCGGCACCACGGTCGTCGGCACCGCGGTCATCGGAACCGCGATGGCCGGAGCCATGGCGGGCGGGACCGCGCCGCGGGCGGCCGAGGCCGGCGCTCCCGTGGCGGCGCTGGGCACCTGAGCCACTGGGGGCACGCTGGTAGCCGTCACGTCCCGCGACTGGGCCGGCCCGGCCGCAGCGGCCGCCTCAGCGGCCGGCGGTCCTGCCGCCCGGGTCACGGCGCGGCGGGCACGACCCGCAGCCTTGCGCGCCGCCGGAGCGGCCGCGCTGCCGTCGGGGCTGGCCGACTGTGAGCCACCTTCGGGGCTGGCCGGTTGCGCGCCACCTTCGGGGCTGGCCGACTGCGCGGCCCCGCCGTCGGGTCCGCTGCCTGCCGGGGTCCCGGCACCTGCTGGCGCAGCTGTTACGCCAGCAGGATCAGTGTTCCCGTGACCCTCACTACTGTTCTCTCTGTCGTTCAGCTCGGTCTCGAGCATCCGGGTAGTCTCCCGTCAGGCTCCCGGGCGCGTGGGTCCGCAAAGAACCCGCCGCTCCGCGCAGGAGCTGGTCGTACGCACTCGCTGGGAGGGTGCCCGTCCCGTGGACGGCCAGCGCTCCCGGGCGCGTTGTCTCTGTCTGTCCCTGTGCCGCGCCGCGCACATGCGCTGCGGCTGCCGCCAGGTGGGACTCTGTCGTCCCGGAGGACTGCGTTGTCCCGAAGGACCCTGTGGTCCCCGGGGACTCTGTCGTCCCGGTGGGTCCGTCGGGCGTGTCAGGCCCGCCAGCCCCGGCAGCGGCAGTCACCGCGGCAAGTGGCCCCTGCGCCAGCCTGGTCACCAGCGGTGGTGACGACGGCGCAAGAGCAGCCACGCGGCGAAGTGCTGCCAAAATGTCATCGGGTCGCACGGCAGGTGTCACGTGCCGAACAACCATTCGAAGTATCGCATACCCGGCGTTCCGCTCGTCGGCGGCTCGCCGGTCCATCTCCATGCTGACCACCGCGGCGCGGGCGTCCATGCGCCTGAGTCCCTTGTTGGTCAGGCGCTCGACTTCCAGAGTGCCGGCGGCCAGGAACGCCTCGACTGCCGCTGCCGCCTGCTGCGGCCCGACTCCGGGGAGGACAACCTGCCACTGTGACGCCTCCAGCGTGCTAGCGTCCAGCGACCCGGCTTCCTCGGTCACGTCGATCACATCAATCCCGTCCGGCAGGGCCGCGTCGAGCCCGTCCCGCACGTCGGCCACGGCGCGCGCGCCGGTGAGCGAAAGCTCCAGGTACTCAGCCTCACTCGCAGTCCCCGTCGGGGCCGCACCAGCGTAGGAGATCTTCGGGTGCGGCGTGAATCCGGCCGAGTAGGCGATGGGCAAACCCGCCCTCCGTACTCCCCGTTCAACGGCCCGCGCGATATCCCTGTGACTGGCGAAACGCATCCTGCCTCTTTTAGCGTACCGGACAAGAAGACGCTGGACGACGGGCGGTGGCGCGGCCCGCCCCTCCGGCCGCGGCGGAGTGCGCCCCGTCATCTAACCGCCCGGTCCCTTGGCCGATGCCACGGCGCCCGGCGACTGTGCGCCTGCCACGCTCAGCGGGATCAGCCGCGCGCCGGTCGGCCCGGTCTGGATTTCTGTGCCCATGGTGGGACACACGCCGCAGTCGAAACAGGGAGTCCAGCGGCAGTCGTCCACTTCCGCCGCACCGGCCGGATCGATGGCGTCCTGCCAGTCCTGCCACAGCCAGTCGCGGTCCAGCCCGGCGTCCAGGTGATCCCACGGCAGCACTTCGCTGTACTCGCGCTCACGGGTGGTGTACCAGTCGAGGTCGACACCGTCGGCGGCCAGGGCCTCCGCCGCGCAGCGCGCCCAGCGGTCAAAGGAGAAGTACTCGGTCCACCCGTCGAACCGCGCCCCGTCCGCCCACGCCGCCTTGATCACCTTCGCGACCCGGCGGTCGCCCCGGGACAGCATTCCCTCGATGATCGACGGCTTGCCGTCGTGATAGCGGTAGCCCACCGCCTTGCCGTACGACGGATCGGCGCGCAGGGCGCCACCGAGCTTCCGCAGCCGGTTGTCCACGGTCTCGTGGTCGCACTGGGCCGCCCACTGGAACGGCGTGTGCGGCTTGGGCACGAAACCGCCGATCGACACCGTACAGCGGATGTCACGACGCCCGCTCGCCTCGCGCCCGGCCTTGATCACCCGCCCGGCCAGGCTGGCCACGGCGAGCACATCCTCGTCGGTCTCGGTGGGTAGGCCGCACATGAAATAGAGCTTGACCTGCCGCCAGCCGTTGGCATAGGCGGTGGTGACGGTCCGGATCAGGTCCTCCTCGGTGACCATTTTGTTGATCACCTTGCGGATTCGCTCCGACCCGCCCTCCGGGGCGAACGTCAGCCCGGACCGGCGGCCGTTCCTGCTCAGCTCGTTGGCGAGCGTCACGTTGAACGCGTCCACCCTCGTCGAGGGCAGGGATAGCCCGACGTTGGTGCCGTCGTACCTGTCGGCCAGGCCGGTGGCGATGTCGTTGATCTCGCTGTGGTCGGCGCTGGACAGCGAGAGCAGCCCGACCTCGTCGAGCCCGGTCGCGGCCAGCCCCCGCTCGACCATGTCGCCGATCGTGGTGATGCTGCGCTCGCGCACCGGCCGGGTGATCATCCCGGCCTGGCAGAACCGGCAGCCCCTGGTGCAGCCGCGGAAGATCTCCACGCTGAACCGCTCGTGCACCGACTCGGCCACCGGAACCACCGGCTTGCGGGGGTACGGCCAGGAGTCCAGGTCCATGACGGTGTGCTTGCCGACAGCACGCGGGACGCCCGGCCGGTTCGGCGTCACCTGCCTGATCCCGCCGTCCGGCAGGTAGTCGACCTGATAGAACCGCGGGACGTAGACCCCTCCGGCGGTCGCGAGCTGCAGCAGCAGCCCGTCCCGGCCGCCCGGCCGGCCCGCCCGCTTCCAGCCCCGGATCAGCTCGGTGATGACCAGCACCGCCTGCTCGCCGTCGCCGAGCACCGCGCCGTCGATGAACTCCGCGAT
>DAIRVB010000168.1:5585-8127 GCA_036803065.1 Streptosporangiaceae bacterium | reverse complement strand
CTGTCTGGCCGCCGCGCCGCCGGCCCCCGCAGCGGGCCGGATCTCAACGCATGATGAATTCTACGCCCGGTGAATTCTGTGTCAACCACCCTGCCCTCGGCCCGCAGGGCCCGGCCAGCAATCGTCCCCACGACAGCGGAGCCGCATCGGTGTCGTCCCGACGCGCCCGGCGGACAGCGGAGCAGCGCTGGTGCCCTCAGTCGGGCGGAATTGGCCCGGCGGCGCTGAATCTGCTTCGGTGGGACCATGGGCACCAGCACGCGGCACTCAGGCAAGTGGACTCTGGAGGATCGCTTCGCGTCACCCTGGCACTACCTGCCGGTGGAGGTACCGCCCGGCACCCGGGCGGTGCGGGTTGAGCTGGAGTATGACCGCTCGTCCGGCGTGCTGGACCTGGGCTGCGCCGGCCCGGCGGGGTTCCGTGGCTGGTCAGGTGGGGCCCGGCGATCCTTCGTCATCACCGCGGAGGACGCCACACCCGGCTATCTGGGTGGTGAGCTGGAGCCCGGCCTGTGGCAGGCGATGATCGGCCTCTACCGGCTTCCCCTGGGGGAAGTCGAGTACAGCCTGACGGCAGAGGTGGCCGGGGAGCGCGGCAGGCTGATACCCGAGGCCAGGCCCGAACCGCCGCCTCCACTGACTGACCGGCCTGCCCGCCGCGAGTTGCCTGCGAGGTCAGGGCGCCGCTGGCTGGCCGGGGACCTGCATACGCACACGGTGCATTCCGACGGCGGGCTGACCGTTCCCGAACTGGCCCGCTTCGCGGCTACCCGCGGCCTCGACTTCATCGCGATCACCGATCACAACACGATCAGCCATCACGCGGAACTGCCTGGCGCGGCGGCCAGGTACGGAATCATCCTGATTCCGGGCCAGGAGGTGACGACGGAGGACGGTCACGCCGGGGCCCTCGGCGATGTCGGCTGGATCGACTTCCGCACCCCCGCGGATTCCTGGCTGGATGCGACCGAGCGGGGCGGCGGCCTGCTGTCGGTCAACCACCCGATTGGCGGCCACGTCAGCTGGACCATCCCGATGCGGCGGCGGCCGCCGCTTGCCGAGGTATGGCACTGGAGCTGGCTCGACCTGCACTGGACGACCCCGCTGGCCTGGTGGATGGCATGGGACCCGACAGTGCTGCCGGTCGGCGGGAGCGACTGGCACCGGCCTGGTTCCGATGCCCTGCCGGGCTTGCCGACCACCTGGGTCGAGTGCGACGGGGAGGGGCCCGATGACGTGCTCGACGGACTGCGATCAGGGCGCTCCGCGATATCCGCGCACCGCGACGGCCCGGTCTTGCTGCGGATGGACGGCGAGTTCATCGCTGTAGGGGCCGAAGGAGCGACCATGGCCGGGCCGGACGGGCCCTTCGCCCTCGTGCGGAGCCCGCTCGCCACGTTCCCCGCCGCCGACGGCTTCCACCGCCTCCTCGACCCCACCGGGGCGACCCTGGCCCTGACCGCGTAGTCTGCGCCGGCCGTGCGCCGCGCCAGGCCGGATTTCAAGGAGGGCGGGCGCTCCTCGGGCTGCGCGCGTGGCCAGGCGAGCACCGCTAGCCGACCCGGAAGACCGGGAATCCCGGCGCGATGCCCAGCAACTGCTCGTCGGTGGACTCGGACGTGATGTTCTCGAAGAACATGCCGACCTCCCACGCCCAGCGCTTGAGGTAGGCGCGAAGCACCGGCGGCTTCTCCTCGTCGGCCAATTCCACAGCGGTGAACCGCTGGACGCGGCGGCCCACCCGTAGCTCGCCACCCCCGGCGACGCGCACGTTGCGCACCCACTGCGTCTGGCCGCGGGGAGCGACGAGGTAGGTGTCACCGTCCACGGTCAGCAGGTTCACCGGGGTGGTCCGCCACTCGCCGCTCTTGCGCCCGCGCACGGCCAGGACACGGGATCCCATGACGCTGATCCCGGCGCGGGTCAGGGCCTGGACTGTCTTGTTGAATACCTTGGTCGTCAGGCCGCTCGGCTCAAGGTAACGGGGCGCTGGATCGGTGCTCATTACTCGCTCCTAATCGAGAGCATTGCTCTTACTTAAGAGCAATGTTCCACATCAGCCCTGGCCTGTCAAGAGCGGTGCTCTCGTTTCCGATAGCCGCTCGGATAACTGGCGGGGGAGCAAGGCGACCCTGGTGCGCAGGATGGCCCTGGTAGAGGAGACATTGCCGATCTCGCCCGGCTGGGTGGGGCACTCACCTGCCGCGATCGCCCGCAGCGCTCTGACGCGCGCATCAGCCGGGCTGATCATCTCGAAGATCATCGCGGGGTCCTGGTCAGCCATCGCCCTGGTCCGCTCGAGCACATCCCCCGCGTCGCCGACCCACACATCCTTGATGCCGCCGCCACATCCGTGATCGAGGAGCAGCGACACCACGTGGAGTTCCGCTTCGTAACCGAAGCTCATGGTCACGGCCTCCTGAAGGCCCCGGTCATCGCCATAACGCCAGCACTCCCCCACGGTCGGCGCGCCCATCACGGCCCCCCACGGCGGCTCGTCAAGGCCCGGTGCTTCAAGGCCCGGTGCTTCAAGGCCCGGTGC
>DAIRVB010000168.1:3900-5485 GCA_036803065.1 Streptosporangiaceae bacterium | reverse complement strand
TCAAGGCCCGGTGCGGCCATCCGGTTGGCTGCCTGCGTCGCGGCCGAGCGCAGCTCTGGCCAGCCGACCGCGGCCATGACGCGCAGGATGGCGAGCGCCTCAGCAGTGCCTGTCGCCTCCGCGGCAGGCACGATCGCGATTGCTGCGTTGCCCCTGGGGCCGCCGAGCGCGGCGAGAATGTCTGAGCCCCACAACTCCGCGTCGAGCGGGCTGCCGATCTCACCGAGCACCATCCGTGCCTCGGTGAGCACAGCGGCGAAGGTCTCAGCGGGCGAGGAGCCGCCAAAGACGGCATCCAGATCAAGATCACGTGACATAGGCACAAGCCGGCTGGTCAGCGGATTCCGGATTCATGCCGGGCATCCTGCCACGGCCGCCGGCCCTGCTGCGGCCATCTTCGGGGAATATTACGCGGCCCCGGCAGGCACCCTCAGACCGGACAGGCACCCTCAGACCGGGCGTGCCGTGACACCGGGCAGGCACCGTGACACCGGGCAGGCACCGTGACACCGGGCAGGCGCCCGCGGACCGGGCGTGCGCCGTCAGACCGGGAATGCGCCATGATGAGCGGGAACCGCGGAAGGAAATGTGCAATGGGACCAACAGCCAGATGGGGCATCACGCTCCCGCTGCGCGGCATGCCTCTGCCCGACCAGCGGGAGATCGTCGCGGCCCTTCCCGACCTGGGGTACACCGACGCCTGGTCAGCAGAGATGAACGGGGCGGACGCCTTCACCCCGCTCGCCCTGGTGGCCCACTGGAGCACCCGGCTGCGGCTCGGCACCGCGATCGCCGGGATCTACACCCGGGGACCTGCCCTGCTCGCGATGAACGCGGCTACCCTGGCCACGCTCGCCCCCGGCCGGTTCGTGCTGGGCATCGGCGTGTCGTCGGCGGTGATCGTTGAGCAGTGGAACGGCATCCCGCTGGCCAAGCCCTACCAGCGCTCCCGTGACACGCTTCGATTCCTGCGTGCGGCCCTGGCCGGGGAGAAAGTTACCGAGGAATACGAAACGTTTAGCGTGCGGGGCTTCCGGCTGGAGCAGGCCCCTGAGCCGCCGCCGGCACTCGCCCTGGCCGCGTTGCGTCCCGGGATGGTCGCCCTCGCCGCGTCGCTCGCCGACGGCGCCATCACGAACTGGCTCTCCCCCGGCGATGTGGCGGCTGTGCGGGCGGAGGCCGGTCCGGACTGCGAACTGATCGCCCGGGTGTTCGTCTGCCCGACCAGCGACACGGAGACGGCCAGGGCCATCGGCCGCCGCCTCCTCGCCGCCTACCTGACCGTCCCGGCGTATGCCGCCTTCCAGGACTGGCTCGGCCGCGGCGAGGCACTGCGGCCGATGCAGGACGCCTGGGCCGCGGGAGACCGCGGAGGCGCCCTCGCCGCCATTCCCGACCAGGTCGTCGACGACCTTTTCGTGCACGGGTCGCCGGAAGCCTGCCGCGAGCGCGTGGCCGAGTACCAGGCGAAGGGCCTCGACACGCCGGTCGTCATGATCGTGCCCGGTCCCGGGGTGGACGAGGCCGACGCCGTCCGCGCGCTCGCACCCGCCTGAGACCGGGGGCCCGCCTGCTG
This sequence comes from Streptosporangiaceae bacterium, assembly GCA_036803065.1. Classification (GTDB taxonomy): domain Bacteria; phylum Actinomycetota; class Actinomycetes; order Streptosporangiales; family Streptosporangiaceae; genus JAWWPY01. The sequence goes on along the minus strand of DAIRVB010000168.1, from coordinate 3,909 downwards.
GCCCGCCAG
>DAIRVB010000168.1:0-3800 GCA_036803065.1 Streptosporangiaceae bacterium | reverse complement strand
GCGGCGCAGGCTCAGCGGCGCAGGCTCAGCGGGTGCCGGGGAGCTTCTCGCCGTACCAGGCCTCGATGATCCGGTGCGCAATGGACACCGACGGCGGCAACAGCACGTCGTCCGCCGCCAGGGCGCGGCGCAGGTCGTCCCGGCTGAACCAGCGCGCCTCGGCGATCTCGTCCTGGTCAACGTGGATGTCGAGGCCGCCCGAGGCCAGCGCGCGGAACCCGAGCATCAGGCTCTGCGGCATGGGCCAGGGCTGGCTGCCCAGATAGCGGACCTGGCTGACGGCGATCCCGGTCTCCTCGGCTACCTCACGGACCACGGCCTGCTCCGCGGCCTCGCCCGGCTCCACGAAGCCGGCCAGGATCGACACCCGCCGCTGCGGCCACTGCTGGTTGCGGGCCAGCAGGCACCGGTCATCGGGGTCAGTCACCAGCATGATCACCGCGGGGTCGATCCTCGGGAAGTGCTCACTGCCGTCGACCGGGCAATGCCGTGCGTGGCCCGCCGCCACTGGCACCGTCACCGCGCCGCAGCGTGGGCAGTGGGTATGGGTGGCATGCCAGTTGGCCAGCGCGACGGCATGTGTGAACAGGCCGGCATCGCGGTCGTCCAGGAGCGCCGCCGCCTGCCGCAGGCCAGCGGGCCGGACGCCCGGCTGGACCGGAACCTCCCACCCGGACCCGCGCCCGGGCAACGCGGAGGGATCGGCGCCGAGCCCACCCAGCGGGCCGGCCACGCCGAAATACACGACACCCGAGGCGTCCACGCCGAGCAGGAACCGCACGCCGTCGGGCGCCTCGGCCGGGGCCACCAGGATGAGTTCGGCCTTCTCGGCGTCGAACCGGGTCAGCGCCTGGCCGTCGTCGAGGAGCAGGACCCGGGTGCCCGGGTCAGCCCACGCGGCGGCGAGCCACGCGTCGTCGTGGCGGCGGTCGCCCGCCCGGTCCACAGCGCTGCGGGCCAGCACGAGCCCGGCCAGTTCCGCCGTCGGACTCCCCGTGCTCGGACTCCCCGTGCTCGGACTCCCCGTGCTCGGACTCCCCGTGCTCGGACTCACCGTGCTCGGACTCACCGTGCCGCCGTGATCTCGCGGCTCGCCGCCGCCAGGTCATCCCACAGGTAGGCGGCCGCCTCCGCCCCCTTGAGCAGGAGCGCCATCTCGACCTTCTCGTTCGGCGCGTGGATGCGGTCCTCATCGAGGCCGACCGCGACGAACACCAGCGGCGCCGCCAGGATGTCAGCGAGATCAGCCTCGGGCCCGCTGCCTCCCTCACGGGTAAAGAGAACTTCCCGGCCGAACGCACGTTCCATGGCCCGTCGAGCCACCCGCACCGGGGCCGAGTCAAGAGCTGAGAAGGATGGGCGCACACCTGGCCCGCCGAAGGTCACTGAGGCGTTGATGCCGGCTGGCGTACGCGTCGCCACATACTCGCGCAGCGCCGCGGCGACGTCCGCGGGCTCCTGATGGGCGACCAGCCGGAACGAAACCTTGGCATGCGCCTGGCGCGGCACGATGGTCTTCGCCCCGGGCCCGGTGTGGCCGCCCCACATCCCGTTGACCTCTGCCGTCGGCCGGGCCCAGATCCGCTCCAGCGTGGTGTAGCCGGCCTCGCCGCTGGCCGCCTGGCTGTGCCCGGCGTCAGCGAGCCATGCCTTCTCGTCGAACGGGAGCCGCGCGAAGAGCTCACGCTCTGCCTCGGTCAGCGGCAGCACGCTGTCATAGAAGCCCGGCAAGGTGACCCGGCCGTCGTCATCGTGCAGGCCGGCCAGCAGCCCGGCGAGCGCGTGCAGCGGGTTCGGCACCCCGCCGCCGAACGAGCCGGAGTGCAGATCGGTGTCCGGGCCGGTCAGGTCGATCTGGGCGTCGATGAGGCCGCGCATGCCGGTGCACATGGACGGCACATCAGCGGCCCACATCGTTGTGTCGGAAATGACGATCAGGTCGCAGCGGAGCGCCTCCCGGCGGGCCCGGAGCAGGTCGGCGAAGTGCGGAGATCCGGACTCCTCCTCCCCCTCGATCAAAAACTTCAGCCCAACGGGCGGCGCGATGCGATTGCCGGCCGCGAGGCAGGCGCGCAGGCCCAGCGCATGGAAGAGCACCTGGCCCTTGTCGTCGGAGGCGCCGCGGCCGAGCAGTTGGCCGTCCCGCTCGACCGGCTCGAACGGCGGCGAGTGCCACTCGCTGAGCGGCTCGACCGGCTGCACATCGTGATGCCCGTAGACCAGCACCGTCGGGGCGCCGGGATCATCGGACGGCCAGTGCGCGAACACGGCCGGCCGGCCGGGCTCACGGTGCGGGCTGTGCTCGCGGGGAGCGCCGGTCTCCCAGATCTCCACGACCGGGAAGCCGGTGCCGCGCAAACGCGCCGCGAGCCATTCGGCGGAGGCGCGGACATCGTCGTGGTGCGCCGGGTCGGCGGAGATCGAGGGGATGGCCAGCCACTCTTTCAGCGCCTCAAAGAATCCCTCGGCGTTGTCCTCGATGTAGTCGCGGACTTCCATGAACGCTGACCGCCTCCTCGCCTGGTCCCTGCGGCACTGCCCGGTCCTGCCCGGCACTCTAGACCAGCGGCCACTGCCCGCCGGATGCCGACAACACCCGGAGCGCGGCCGGTCATACCAGAGGCGAGGCGGCCAGTTCACGCTGCGCCGCCGAGGATCCACCGAGTTCCATCTCCATCGCCAGGGCGTGCTGCGCCCCCCCGGGGTTAGCCGGGCGAGGCCAGGTCCGCAGAGGCGCTGACCGGCGGCTAGCTGCGGATCGTGATGCCGGCTGTGCTACATTCCGTGCGCGTGGTGCCCACACTGAGCGATCTGTACCGCTATCCGGTGAAATCCTGCCGTGGCGAGCGGCTGACTGCCGGCCGCGTGGAGCCGTGGGGGCTGGCCGGTGATCGCCGGTGGATGATCGTGGACGCGCCCGCGCCGAGGATGACTCCGTCCGGCTGCGGATTGGCGCCGTTACCGGCGTTTCCAGCCGTGTAGACGACGCTCGCGCCGTGGCTGTCATTGAGGATCGCGGAGCGCCCGTTGTTGCCGCTGTAGGCATTGGTTTCGGTGAACCGCAGCCGGCCGTGGGAATCCAGTTGCGCGAGCACGCGGTAGTAGGTGCCCGCCACCGGGTTCGTCGGATCGACGACACCGGGCGTGTTCGAGTTGGACACATCGATCGCATCGGGTTTGGCCACGTAACCCATGAAGGTCACGTACCGGCCGCCGGTCGACAGGTTCAGCGCCAGCTCGGACTTCGACGAGAAGCTCGTCACCATGTGGTCGCCGTCCAGACCCGAACCACTCCGCGACCCATCGGGAAGCCGCAGCGTGCTCAGCAGCCTCCCGGACGGAGTGAGCTGGTCGAGGAAGATCGGCGATGTCAGGCCGAAACTGGCATCGGCCAGCGCGTTATCCCACACGCCCGGGTACGAGCCGTCGTTGGTCGCCACGACGCAGCCGGTCGTGCATCCCGGCGGCAGGACCGTTACTCCCGGCGTGAGAATGCTCGGGTTGTTGTCATACACCGACCCGCTCACCAGCAGGTCCCCGGGCTGGAAGATTGCGCCGCCCGGGCCGTGCGCCGATGCGCCGGCGCTGGTCGCGGCGATCAACGTGCTGCCGGTGAGCACCGTCAGCGCGAGCAGCGACGGGGCGCGCCAACGCGAACGCCGGGGAACTGTAAGGTGCGGCAGCATCGTTTCGAGAACCTCCTCCGCGCGGCCAGCGCCATGCGGGCCGGGCGAATACTTACTTGCTCAGCCGGGAAGGCCGTTCCCCCACAACCAGGTGAACCCGCCATGAACATTCCT
>DAIRVB010000167.1:0-8170 GCA_036803065.1 Streptosporangiaceae bacterium | reverse complement strand
CAGCCGCACTTCGTTAAGGAGCCCAGCGTGGTGGCGTGACGTGAGGACGGTCGCGGTGTTGAGCCAATTGTTCAACTCTGCGCTCATCACGTTCCCCCTCGTGATCTTGTTGTTCCCGGACGGCCGGCTGCCGTCGCCGCGCTGGCGATGGGCCACGTGGATCTACCTCGCCCTCGTCACCGCAGCCACGCTGAGCGTTGCCGCGGTCGCGATCAGCGCGATCACCGGGCGCCGGGTCGTGCTGCTCGCCGACGGGATGCTCGCGCCAATCGAACATCCCGCGGGCGGCACGGCCTTCCTGAACCCGGTGGGGCGGGCTTACCTCGTCACCGTGGCGGTGTTCTGGCTCTGCGCGGTGGGCACCCAGGTGGGGAGCTGGCGGCGGTCATCCGGCGAGCGGCGGCAGCAGCTGAAGTGGCTGGCAAGCGGCGCAGCCGTCTGCGGGGCATCCGGCATCTCGGCCATCGCGACCAGTTCGGCAATCTGGGAGGTGCTGATCGTCGGGTTCGCGGCGCTGCTGGTCAGCATCGGTGTGGGGATCCTGAAGTACCGGCTGTATGACATTGACCGGATCATCAGCCGTACCCTGGCGTACGCGATCGTCACCGGCCTGCTGGTCGGCGTATACGCGGGGCTGGTGCTGCTGGCGACCCGGGTGCTCTCGTTCCACACCCCCGTGGCGGTGGCCGCCTCGACGCTGGCCGCAGCCGCGCTGTTCAATCCGCTGCGGCGGCGGGTGCAGCGGGCAGTGGACCGCCGGTTCAACCGGGCCCGGTATGACGCGGACAAGACCGTGGCAGCATTCGCAGCCCGGCTCAAAGACGCCGTCGACCTGGATGCTGTCCGAGAAGACCTAGCCGGTGTCGTGCATCAGGCCCTGGAACCCGCCCATGTATCGGTGTGGATCAGCCAACGCGACTGAGGCTGGCTCCGCAACTCCACCGCCACCCGTCAGGCCCGTCCGAGCGCGCCACCACCAATCCAGATTCTCCCAGATCAGCACCAATGCCATGCCCGCTATCCCGGCCTTAGCGCGAAGCGCGGCTGTAGGACTGGCCGCCAGACCTCGTGCCGGGCGGCCCATCACCGTTAATTCGTTTGCGCGATTTTCGAGGCCGTTGGTACGTTCATAAACCGGTTTATCAAGGGCCAGGAGGCTCTCAGCTCGAATCGTCGAGCACGCGCGGGCTGATCCGCGACTATGCCGAGGAGGGCGCACATGCCCGCGGGCACGATCATCGCGGAAGGGCTGACCAAGGTATTCCGGCGGAGACGGTGGTGCTCGGGCGGCGCGCCCCCGGAGGCCAGCCCGGGCTTCCCGGATCGAGGTGCACGATACTGGTCGTTATGGCACACCGGCAGCACGGCAGCAGCGAGCCGGTCGCCCGGCAGGACGTCGATTCGGGCGTCGCCGAGCTTGTCGGTGACCCGGACCGGCCCAGGGCCTGGACGCTGCTGGTGGACGGGACGCCGCAGTCACACGTTGACCTCGATGATCCGCAGTACCTCGAGTTCGAGTACATGCGGCGGCTCGGGCACCTGGTCGACCTGGCGGCACCGGCCGGGCAGCCACTCCGCGTGCTGCACCTCGGGGCAGGAGGCCTGACCCTGGCGCGGTACGTCGCGGCGACCCGGCCCGGGTCCTCCCAGCTGGCGGTCGAGTCGGATGCCGCGCTGGCGGAGCTTGTCAGGCGGCGGCTGCCGCTCGGCCAGCCTGGCCGCCGGGCAAACGTTGGCCGGGCGGGCCGGGTGCGCATCCGGATCGGCGACGCCCGCGCCGTTCTCGAGCAGGTGCCGGCCGGATCCTTTGATGTGGTGGTCGCGGATCTATTCGCCGGGGCGCGCACTCCGGCGCATCTGACGTCCGCCGAGTTCGCCGCCGCGGTGGCCCGTGCGCTCAGCCCGCTGGGCATCTATGCCGCCAACGTCGGCGACGGCCCTCCGCTGGCGCACGCGCGCGCACGGGTGGCGACAGCGTGCTCCGTCTTCCCGCACGCCTGCCTGATGGCCGACGCGGCGGTGCTGCGCGGCCGCAGGTTCGGCAACCTGGTGCTGGCCGCTGCCCGCCACGACCTTCCCGTTGAAGGGCTGGCCCGCCGCGTGGCGGGTGACCCGTTCCCGGGGCGACTGGTCCACGGCAGCGGCCTCGACCGGTTCGCCGGAGGAGCGAAACCGATCACCGATGCGCGAGCAGAACCCTCTCTCGCGCCCCCACCGGACATTTTCGCGGTCAGGCGGCAGCCCCGCCGGACGGCACTTCGCGCCACATCCGGCAGGCCGGCCAGCCGGCCGGCGCCGGCGGTTACGGCGTGGCGGCCCAGCGAACCGTGAAGCTGTCCAGCCTGTAACCAAATGCATTTACGGTCGGTTGAATGAAGTTGTCTCGAATGGTCAGTGTCGCTTCTGTCTCGGCCGTCTTTATCAGTGGGCGAGTAACCTGCGGGGCGTGATTAGACTTATAGAAAGCGATCTGCTGGGCCTGGGAATATAGCACTGACTGCGGAAACTGAGGCCGCAGCACCACGCCGCAGGCAAATCCGGGGTACGTCCAGCTGTGCTGCGTGTCTATCGGTTTTGATGGGATGTTGTCGATCGTAACGTCATGCACAGACTGCGGGAGCTGCGGACGCGGCAGGACCATTGCGACGGTTACGTGACCTGGCTTGCCTTCCCGGGGCTGGTTAAGGACCTGCAACCGGTAGTGGCCCGAAGCGGGTATCCACCAGGCAGCGCCCGGATTGAGGTCGACTGTGGCGGACGCGTGGCCTACGGCGTCGAAGGTACTGGCGTACCAGCACGGCCATGGACCAATGTCCTTGGAAACCTTGTGGGTGAAGATGAAATTGAAGTTCGCCTGGCCCAGGGCTGGCTTGGATATTCCCTCAATCTTCTGCAGGATCCACGGGCCCAGATCGGTGTTGGTGGTGCCGCCCGCACTGCTCGTTTGCCACGGCCAGCCGAACCCGATCCGCGGCAGGTGGACATTGAGGCCCACCAGGTGCAGGGCCACCGAAAGTGCCGTGAGTACCGCAAAGGCGATCGCCCTGCGGAATATCAGGCCCACCACGACGGCGGCAGCAGTCCACCTGACCCACGGCGGGATGCGGCGACGGCGCGGGCGGGGGGCGCCCCGCTTGCCGCCCGGGCCCCCAGGGGCGACGCTGCCGGCCGCACGAGGATGCCATGGGGGAAGCGGCCCGGGCTGGCTCGGCCAGGCGTCCTCGTCGGCAGGCTCCTTCAAGCCCGTGCCCAGGGCGCCTGACTCGTTCCCGCCGTACACAGCGCCAGCCCGGTACCAGCCGGCCTCCCGCTGCCCCGGCCGATTCACGGTGAGAATGCTCAACAGAAAGAGCAAGAAACGAACCACGCGGCCCACCTTCTTTCTTTGCTTGGCGTGGGTACTAGACGGTGGCTGAGTAATTGAGGCTGAGCACGATAGGCACGGCCCCGAAGGGCATACGGAATCGGCCACCTGGCTTATCCGGTGTATTGGGGTCGTCTATCCTAGGCCAGCGCATGTTAATATGATGGTCAGTCAGGCCCGCCACGGAGTAGGGGAATTCCATGGCGGATGTGTGGTGCAGCTTGAGCAGTCCACCCCAGCGGAACGCGGCGAAGGCATTAGCCAGATCGCGGATCGAGAGATTTCCTCGTATGGTCAGGTCGGTCCGGTAAACTGCCCAGGCCAGCTCGACCAGGTCATCGGCGCACTGCGCTAGCGCTTCTGATCTCGTCCGGTAAATCGTGCCGTCGGGATTTAGTGTTCCTAGTTTCTCGCCGCGCACCGGCGAGTAGCGTGTGCGGGCTTCGCATTGCATCCAGTCGCAGGCGGCCAGCAGCTCCCAGCGGATCCCGCTGTAGCTCGCAACGTCCCGGTAGAGAGGCTCCTCACGCATGAGCCGCGCCCTGGCCACCGTGGTGAAGGCGTTTCGCACGGACGGGGGGATGTGCTGCCGATACTGGCTCGTGCTCGCGCGGGCATCGCGAGACGCGGCCTTGCGCGTCTGGCAGTTAGCCGGCGCCGCCGCACGCCTGAAAGACGCAGTCAGGGTGGCCGGGATCGCCTTTGAGGGGGGCCGGGACGTATCGGACTGCCTGATCCGTCCGGAAGTTGCTCTGGGTGCGGCCGCTTGCGGTGATGTGCTTGCCGACGGGACAGGATTGGCTTGCGGCAGTCCCGGGATGATCGCTGCGCCAGGCGTCGTGGCCCCGGGCGATGCTGCCCCGGGCGATGCTGCACCGGGCGTTGAGGCACCGGGCGTTGAGGCGCTGGGTGTCGTGGCTCGGGGCGTCGGGGCTCTCGGAGTTGCTGCTCTGGGCTTCGCGGCACTGGGTGTTGAGGCTCTGGGTGTTGAGGCTCTGGGTGTCGCCGCAGCAGGTGTCGCGGCTGGAGCGATGTTGTAGCGGTACAGGTCAAACCGCTGCATGAGGTCGATGAGCTTCGAGCCATAGTCCGGATCCGTCGCGTAGACACCCGTGAGGGCGGCCGCGAACGCATTCGGGTCCTGACGGTCAGCCATGGCCCGCCGGTAGTACCCACTGGTCGCCAGGAGCTTGCCGTGGTCGTCGATGCTCTCGGCGGCATTGTGGTACACGCGGAACAGGGCTATGTGCGTGACCGACTGGCCGTTCTCGAACTCCTGAGTCGGCAGCGGATCGCTGCCAGCCGGGCCAGCGCCCTTGATTCCAAACAGATTGTGATCTGTGGTGGCCAGGGCGCTTTGACCCCAGCCAGACTCCTCGATGGCTTGGGCAATTGTCACCGATGCCGGGACACCGTACCTCTGTTGCGCGGCAATCGCGCCCGGTGCGACTTCGCCGATGAATGCTTGCTGAGCGGTCGTGTCATGGAGAGCCGCGGCCGGGGGTGACGGGTGCTGCCTGCTGACCGGAGTCGCCGACGGTGCGGTCGAACCGGCCGCCAGCGGCTGTGCTCCGGTCGGCAGTCCGGGGATGGCTGCCGCCCCAGGCGTCGCTGCCGGGCTGCCATCTGGCGCGTGCGCCTGTTCCTGCTGGGCCTGACGCCCCGCCGGTCGCTTATCGGCGCTGGGGGTAGGCGCTGGTACCGATACGGGCATCCCGGGGATAGCCGCACCCCCGGGTGCCAGCGCCGGTGCTGGCTCGGCCGGGCTTGCTGAGCTGGCCGGGCTGGCTGGCTTGGCGGAACTTGCTGGCCTGGCCGGGCTGGCCGGGCTCGCTGGCCTGGAGGAGCTTGCTGGGCTGGCGGAGTCTGCCGGCCTGGCGGGGCTGGTGGAACTGGCGGGGCTGGCCGGGCTGGTCGGCTTGGCAGAGCCTGTCGGCTTGGCGGAGCCCGTCGGCTTGGATGCGCCCACTGGCGGGGGAGAGCCCACCGCCGGGGAGCCCGCTGGCGCAACGGAACCAGCCACAGGCGTACCCGGAATAACCGTCTGCCCCGCGCTCGCGTGGCCCTGCGCCTGGTGACCGCCTGATACCCGCCTAGGGCTACGCGGCGCACGGTTCGAGGTGCCGGGAGGCCCACCGTTGTTGACGAATCCTACGACACCCTGGGCGGCAAGCGGATCGCGAAATTCGTGAGCGTTGATGGAGAAATTAGGTAGGGAATCGCCACCGATGGTATGTAGCACACCCCCGGCATATTCGGTGACTACCTCGACGTGGCCATTGAACAGTACCCAGTCGCCGGGCGACGGCTGGTAACCGTCACCCAGCGGGTGCCAGCGTTGATGCGCCTCCGCATCCTGCAGGATCGAGATAATTCCCAGCGACGTCGGATTCGGGTCAACACGGACGTCCGCCCACTCATGGAGCGGCCAGGGGTAAGAGCTACCCCCGGTCACCCAGCTTTGCTGGCCAACTACCTGTGCCGCCAACTCCAGCGTCAGACTCGCAAAAGCTGCGCACGACTCACCATGGTCGATACCGTCTACGCTGTCGTGTTGCCAGATGATTGACTCCACCTCGGCCGGAGTCTTGCCCGCCGCCATCCGAAGGTAGTAGTTCGCAACATTAACGATGGCTGAACGGAGCATCCCATCGTCTACAGGCGCCTGCTGGTTCGACTGCTTAAGGGCCAGCAAGTGAATCGGTATGCTGGATGGCGACTTTATGTCGGCTGCTGCTCGGGGGACGAAGGAGAATCCTGTTATCGCTCCGCCCGCGCTGAGGCTTACGAGCGCAGTCACCTGCTGCCACCATGGTTTGCTAGGGGAATGCATAAGCTCACCTCATTCCTGGCCGCGCTGGGCTCTGTGATACCGGAGCAGGTCTGTAGAGACGTAGTTAGGGTTAGGCTGCCGGTTTTGAACGGGATAGATGCTTCAGGATGGCCTGGACTCGCGGGTCGCCGGGGTTCTTCGCTTCCTCGAACAGCACTGCGGCGTCCTGGGCCCCCTTGGGCGCGGCGCCGACCACCCACCTCTTGTAGGTGTCGGCCACGAGGGCAGCCTGACCTGCCGGACTGGTCACGGGCTCGGCGCAGAGGCTCGGGAAGTCCTTACGCGAGGTGATCGCGGCCGAGCCGGTATACCGGACGCAGCTTCCCGAGTTGCTTTCGAGCCCAGGCTGGACGACCACGTTGCCATCAGCACCGGTGACGGTGGCGCCGCCGATAATGTTGTTGATGGCGCGGGCTGCTACTTCGATGCTGTCTGTCGGATTAAACGGGTCGTACGGACTGTGTAGGTTCAATGACCAAGCTACTTCGCCGCCTTGCACCGGTGTAATCGGCTCCAGGCCCATTCGGCCGGTCTTCGCATTGGCGTAGTTCGGGTTATCGCCACTCGTCATCAGGGCGAACACCCAGAGGATCTGGCGCGTCGCCTTCGCGCAAGCAAAGTTGACCTGGCCAGGCTCCGACTTCACGTCGGGATTCAGGCATGCCTTGGCGGCTTCACTCTGGACTATTGCCACGCTGGACGGCCAGGAGGCTCCGCCGCTTGACATTATTACCACCAGTATGGTGACGAGCGCCGCGACGAAGACCGCTAGGATAGCCACTTTGAACCGGCGGGAGAGCCCCGGGTAATAGGCGCTGCTCCGACCATGGTTGACGAGCACCTCTGTGCGTCCCTCGGGTGAATGCATCTCACCGCCGGACGCCGGACCGCTATGGTCGTGTGAATAGCTCTGCGCCGTATGGAGGGTTGGCTGGCTGTCAGCATCCTGCTCGCCGCCTGGATCATCCAGGGCGTAGTGGCGTGTTTCCCGCGTCTCGCGAGGCGCCGCTTCTTCCCGGCTGTAGGCGAACTGCGCGAGCTCACGTTCAAGCGAGACGCGTGCATCAGAGAGCTGGCGCTCCAGTTCCGCTGCCTTGTTCTTCAGGTCAACGAGGCGCTGGCTCTTTGCGCGCATATTATGCTCGAAGTGTATTTTCACTTTCCCACCTCTAGCGTGCGGCCTGTACCAGGCATATCCGGCTTTCTAGTCGCCGGTACGGAACCTGCCTGCGAGGCAACTGATCCATGGGCAGCTCGTAGCAAGCTGCGCGGGTAGCAGTGAACGGTGGCCGCCATTACGGCCAGCCGTCAGCTATCCATGCGGTCGGTGCAGGTTCCTGGGGGGTGCCGTGGCTGCCGGGTCCTGTGTTGATCTCCGCGGAGCCGGCCGTACTGTCGCGGCACCCGCCCGAATGGGTGAGGGAGATCGTGGCCCAGGTCGGCCGTAGCGGTGGGGGGAAGTCGGCGGCCGGGACGGATTGGCCCTGGGGCAGATCAGGCCAAATCGTCGGGCAGTCCGTGAGTGTCGTGAGGTGCGACCCGCATGCGCCCACGCCGCTCTCGCATCGGTCGTGGAACTTCTGACCTGAGTCGGCAGCGCGGGAGTGGTGAGGCATGGACGCTATTAGAACACATGTGCGAGCCGAATGTGAAGGGTGATGCGGTAGAACACACGTTCGCTTGGGGCTTGATCTGGGCTCACTGGCGGCCGACTGGACGGACCCCGGGCTGGCCCTCAGGCGTGAAGATAGCAGGGTGCCGTCCGGCGCGGTAGGTGTCGGCCAGGTGCATCGACGGTTCCCCTTCTGTCTGGCTGTAATCGGCTACCCCGCGTCGCCAGTACCCGTCTACGGCAACGCGCGCGGGGGTCGAGTCGCACTTCGTCGCGCAGGAACCGCCGGATCGGCTTGACGGCGCCGGTCTCGCCGGCCACCCAGACGAACGGGTCGCCGGGAGGCCGGTCGGCACTGCGA
>DAIRVB010000166.1:0-8199 GCA_036803065.1 Streptosporangiaceae bacterium | reverse complement strand
CGGTGATCGCCGCGCCGTAGTCATAGGAGGTGTAGTTCCACGGCCCGGGCAGCCACCCCCAGCTCGTACCGCCGTAAGCCATGTAATAGCTGAAAGAGGTCACGCCGCCCAGTATCAGGTTCGACTTGTAGAAGAACTTCATGTACTGCGGCCCGGTGAGCTCGCGGCACCCCTGGCTGCCGGCGCCGCCCCACGTGGTGACCGCCCCCGCCTGGTATTCGGGCGTGATGACCGGCGTGCCGGGACGCAGCCGCTCGGTGATGCCCGCTCCCCACGGGCCCCACGTGGTGGTGGGGTTGGCGCAGTCGAAGGACTGCGGGTAGGTGTCCACACCGGGGAGCGGGACCGCCCCGGGCCCGGATGCCCAGGAGGAAGTCCAGCTTGCCGCGTCGCAGCAGTCGTTGGAAATGATCGGCACGTCGATGCCGTCGGCGCGGGCCTTGGCCTGGAGGTCGGTCATGTACTGCGCGTCGGTGTTGACGGCGTACTCGTTCTCGGCCTGGTACAAGATCACCGAGCCGCCATGAGTGAGCTGGTGCCGCGCGATGATCTTGTCGATGTGGCTGAGCCAGTCCATGTATGCCTGGGTGTAACCGGGCGCGCTGGACCGGGCCCGCCCAGGGACCTCCTTCAGCCAGCCGGGAAAGCCCCCGCCAGTCGTCTCGGCATTGATGTACGGACCCGGCCGGGCGATCACATAGAGGCCGGCCTGCTGTGCCATGCCCAGGAACTCGTCGACATTCCGCACGCCGGTGAAGTCGTACACGCCGGGCTTGGGCGAGTGGTAAGCCCAGTTGAAGTAGACCGAGACGGCGTTGAAGCCGTCGGCCTTCATTTTCTCCAGGACGTCGGGCCACAGGCTGGGGCTGGGCAGCCGCCAGTACTCGAACTCGCCGGCCTGCAGGATGACCCGGTGGCCGTCGACCGTCAGCGAGTAGTGGTCGTAGCTGATCGTGTGCTGGGCCGCTGGGGCGGTGGACGTGGTCCTGGCCGTTGCCGCGGCCGCGGGAGACGCGGTGACCGAGCGCTGGGTTACCAGGGCCGTGGCCGCGACGACGAGAATGATCAGGAAGGCCCGCGGGTGTTTCGTGGCGGCGGCGGGCACCCAGCAGCGGAGGCGGGAGCGTGATGCGCCGGCCCTTTTCCGGGACGGGATCAGATGCCTGGTGACGCGTGACACGGCCTGCCTCCGAAGTCACCCTGCTCTGGGTGCTGGGCTGTGGGGGTGCTGGGCTTGGCCTGGTGCCAGGACTCACGTCCGGGCGGCCTCATGGCCCCGGCCGTTTCGGTGCCCGGCGCGCCCGGGTAGGGGCGTCGATCCGGCTCCTCACGGTTGAGGACCGAGCAAAGGCAAGGCTCAGCTGTTAACGGCGACCGCCACATCATCTGCGCCCGTTCGTCCCGCAGTGTCCCGCCGGATGGTCGAACCGCTTCGACAACACGCCCTGGTATGTGTCAGCGAAGCGCTTCGATTCATCCGTACCCTAGACCGGGGGCAGGGGGCTGTCCAGGGCTGCGGGAGCCGTCTGAACCTGGCACTCGAGGTCGGCGCCTGATTCCGCGAGCGGCCTGGCCGACGTCCGCCGGCCAGGCGGACGGCACGGCAGGCATCGCCGCCCGCGCGGAAGAGGCCGCCGCGGCCATCCGGGCGCATCACGAAATCGCAGCCTCCTATAGCGGCTGACCTGCGCGGCAGCCGTTGGCTTGCCCGGCAGGTGGCGGCGGGGCGACAGCCACCGGTGGCCACTCCGGCACCGTCCCAGCCGGGCAGGCTCCCGCTCGGTCACCCTGCCTGGCTGGGACGGCTGTTCTGAAAAGATCGACACCATCCCGTTGTGCCGACCGCCACCCGCGTCTAGCATCGAGTCGAATCGAAGCGTTTCGATCACTGAGGCACTTAGGCAGAACCTTGGTCAAGATCTCGGACGTCGCTCGCCACGCTGAGGTTGCCCGGGCACAGTTTCGTGCGCTCTCAGCGGCAAGCGGTCGATCCCTGACCAGACGAGACGCCATGTCCCGGTGAGCGCCCGCACCCCTGGCGGCCAGATCCCCGGCGGCCAGATCCCCGTCCGCCAGATCGCCCGCCGCCAGCCCGGCGCTGGGGCAAGTGCGCAGGCCAGTAACCGCTCCAACGTCATCGTGCTGTTCGTCCCGTTCCGCTCGGGCACCCGCACGCGGCAGTTGAAGTGCCCCCCGACGGTGCCGCTGCGCGCAACCAGCGCCGTGTCGGCCAGCCGCTTGATGCCGCCCGGCACTCGCCATCGGTCACTGCCCGCGAGCACATGTATCCGCATAGCTAGGACATGCCCAAACTGGAGGAGGCCCCAATGACGAGGACTCATGTCGAAGCGCTTCGATATTCCGGATTCCGCGCCCCCGAGGCGTGGCCGGCCAGGCCGACGCGGCCCAGCCCTTCTCTCGCTGGAGGCACAAGATGTTCGGTATAAGAAAGGGAACGGCGCTCGCCGCGGCCTTGATCGCGGGCCTCGCCGGTATAGCTGCGTGCGGCGGGGGAAGCTCCACCTCGTCCTCTTCCAAGGTGCTTAAAGTCTGGTGGTACGAGTCGCCTGGCAGCGCCTACTACATCGCATGGAACCAGGCCATAAAAGACTTTAAGAAGGCACATCCGGGGGTAAAGGTCGAATTCTCGGAGAAGAGCTTCAACCAGATGCAGCAGACCGCGCCTATGGTGCTCAACTCCAATAACGTGCCTGACGTCATGGAATACAACAAAGGTGATGCCACCACTGGCCTGCTGTCCAAGCAGGGGCTGCTCACCGATCTTACGCCGCAGGTCACCAAGTACGGCTGGGACAAGCTTCTCTCACCGACTCTCCAGGTGACATCGCGCTACGACTCACGGGGGGTCATGGGCTCCGGCCACTGGTACGGGGTCCCGGACTACGCCGAGTACCTGATGGTCTATTACAACAAGAACTTGTTTACCAAGTACGGGGTCAAGGTCCCGACCACATTCGCCGAGTTCACCGCGGCCATGGACAAGTTCGCCAAGGCGGGCATCACCCCCCTGGCGAACGCCGGGAACGACTACGCGGCCATGCAGTACCTCTACGAGCTGGCGCTGAGCAAGGCGACGCCAGCCTGGGTCAGCGCCTACCAGCGGTACACCGGCAAGGTGAACTTCCACGACGCCGTCTGGACGTATGCCGCGGATACGTTCGCGAACTGGGTTAAGAAGGGCTACATCGCCAAGGACTCGGTCGGGATGACGGCCACCCAGATGGGAACCGCCTTCGAGGGCCAGAAGTATCCGATGCTCGTGTCAGGCAGCTGGTGGTTCGGCCTCTTCGAGAGTGAGGTCAAGAATTTCCAGTGGGGCACCTTCCTGTGGCCTGGGAACACGATGGACCCGGGATCGGGCGGGAACCTCTGGGTCGTTCCGAAGAACGCGGCCAACAAGCAGCTGGCCTATGACTTCATCAACATCACCATGCAGCCGGATATCCAGAAGCTGCTCGCCAACAACGGTGCGGTGCCAGTCTCGGCCAGCACAGCGGGGGTCACCAGCCCGCTGAACCAGGAACTGATCCAGAATTTCCAGACGCTCGCGGGTAACAACGGGCTCGCCTACTACCCGGACTGGCCGACGCCGACCTTCTACAACACCCTCCTGCAGCAGACCCAGAACCTGATGAACGGAAACAGCCCGAGCCAGGTCCTGGGCACCCTGCAGTCCAGCTATGACCAATACGTCACCACCATTCACTGACCAGGAGGAACGGCCCGCCGGACGGGCGGTGCGCCTGTGCCGGGCGCCGCCCCGCGACGGTGAGGGATCCCGGTGACCGGGCCAGGTGCTCACGGGAATCCGCCTGGCCGTCGCGGTACTCGCTCGCCGTCAGGCTCACCGGCCCGGCGGCAGGCCCGCCCAACCCGGGCAGGAAGGCAGGGCTTCACCGTGACACACTCAGCCGGGGTCCAATCGGCCCGGGTCGCCGCGGCCGGCCGGCCGCCTTCCTCCGGACCGCTCCGCTCCGGGCGCCCGCGTCCCTCCGCGCCGTATCCGCTGTACCTGATCCCGAGCGCCGTCCTGTTCGTCGGCGTGATCGCCGTGCCGTTCGTGATGAACATCGGGATCAGCCTCACGCGCTGGCCAGGAGTCGGCCCGATGAAATGGGTTGGCCTGGCCAACTACCGGCATCTCCTGTCGGACTCGCAGTTCTGGGCGTCCTTCTGGCACAGCGTGGCGATGATCGTCGCGATGGCGGTCATCCCGGCCGTCATAGGGCTCATCCTCGCTTCCGCGCTGTTCGACTTCATCGGCAAGAAATTCGGGGCGCGGACCGCCAGCGTGCTGCGCGCCTGCATCTACCTGCCACAGGTGCTGCCCATCGCGGTGGCGGGAATCGTGTGGGGCTGGATCCTGGACCCGGAGAGCGGCGCCTTGAACACGCTGCTCAGGGACGTCGGGCTGGGCAGCCTGGCCCAGGACTGGCTTGGTAACCCGAAGACGGCCCTGCTCACCATCATGGCCGTGCTGGTCTGGGTGCAAGTCGGCTACCCCGTGGTCATCTTCATGGCGGGCCTGCAGCGCGCCGATCCCGCGCTGACCGAGGCGGCCGAGATAGACGGTGCGTCGTGGTGGCAGCGGCTGTGGCGTATCACAGTTCCCCAGATCCGGCCGGAGATCTACGTTGTCCTGCTGACCTGCACCATCGCGGCGCTCAGGGTTTTCGCGCTCGTCTTCGTGCTCACCCAGGGCGGCCCGGGCACCGCGACGCAGGTGCCCTCCTACTTCTCCTACCAGAACTTCTTCCAGTACTCCCAGGTGGGATACGGCGCGGCGATCGCCACGGTGCTCACGATCATCATCGTGCTGCTGTCAGCGATCTTCATCCGGGTGCAGAACAGGAACCAGGGCGGGGAGGCCTGACCATGTCCACGATCCCGGCGGCCCCGGCCCCGGCCCCAGCCCCGGTCTCGGCTCGTGCGCGGCGGCGCGGTGGGCGGCGCAGGATGCGGCGCGGGCCGTCCGCGTATGTCCTCCTGATCGCTCTTGGCGCGCTCGCGGTGGCAATGCTGCTCCCCTTCGCCATCGTCGCCATGAACGCGGTGAAATCGCCCGTTGACTTCGCCTCCCGCGGCCCGATAAGCCTGCCGACAGGCATCTCCCTCCAGGGCATCAGGAATTTCTGGACCACCGAGGACTTCGGCCGGGCCCTGTGGAACAGCTTTTTCATCAGCGGCTTGGTGGCCGTTGCCGCGGTCCTGCTTTCGGTGCTGAACGCCTACGCCCTGGGTATCGGCAGGATCAGGGCCCGGAGGTCGATCATCGCCGTGTTCCTCGTCGCGAACTTCCTCCCGCAGGAGGCGCTCGTCTACCCGCTGTACTTCCTGGCTAAGAAGACGGGCCTCTACGACACGCAGCTCAGTGTGATCATCATCTTCACCGTCATCCAGGCTGCGTTCGGCACGTACCTGCTCTCGTCGGTGCTGTCCACGTTCCCCAGAGAGATCCTTGAGGCGGCGCGGATTGACGGGGCCGGGCGGTGGCGGGTGCTCTGGCGGGTCGTGGTGCCGGTCAGCCGCCCGACCATCGCCGTTCTCCTGACCTTCTTCTTCATCTGGACGTGGAACGAGTTCTTCCTGCCGCTGATCTTCCTCATCTCGAACCAGAATCAGACGGTGCCTGAAGCCCTTGCCCTGCTTCAGGGCCAGCACATCATGAATCCAACGACAACCAGCGCGGCTGCACTGCTCGGCATTCTCCCCGCGATCCTGTTCTTCCTTATCTTCCAGCGCACCCTCGCCCGCGGCATCGTGGCGGGGGCGATCAAGTGACCCGCGCCGCCGGTGACGGGACCACACCATCGCACCGAAGGACAGAACACGCCCATGAAGTTCAGTGACGGCTACTGGCTGATGCGCGCCGGGGTCCACGCGTCCTACCCGGTCGAGGTCCTCGATGCGGTGGCTGGCCCGGGCGCGCTGGAGATCTACGCTCCGACGCGGCGGATCCGGGACCGGGGGGACCTGCTCAGGGGCCCTGCCGTCACGGTCTCTTTCTCCGCCCCCATGCCGGACGTCATCGGCGTGGAGATCACCCATTTCGCGGGCGGTACCCCGAAGGAGCCACGGTTCCGGCTGCTCAGCGACCCTGCTGGCCAGGGCACTGCGGAGTGCGGCGACAAGCTGGCCAGCTTCACCTCGGGGGCCCTTTCAGCGCAGGTCAGCCGGGGTGAGGAGTGGTCGGTCGCCTTCCTTGGCGACAACCAGCGCCTCACCAGGAGCGGCGCACGGGCGATGGCCGTCATCGACACTGGCGACGGCGGCCACTACATCCGCGAGCAACTCGACCTTGGCGTTGACCACTTCGTCTATGGTCTCGGCGAGCGTTTTGGCCCTCTGGTCAAGAACGGGCAGGTCGTCGATATGTGGAACGCCGACGGCGGGACGGCAAGTGAGCAGGCATACAAGAACATCCCGTTCTTCCTCACCAATGCTGGTTACGGCGTCTTCGTCAATCACCCGGGCCGCGTGTCGTTCGAAGTGGCCTCCGAGACCGTGTCGCGGGTGCAGTTCAGCGTCGAAGGCCAGTCGATGCAGTACTTCGTCATCTACGGTCCGGCCCCCAGGGACATCCTGCGGAAGTACACCGCGCTGACTGGACGCCCGGCACGGCTCCCAGCCTGGTCCTTCGGCCTGTGGCTGTCCACCTCCTTTACCACGTCCTACGACGAGGCAACAGTTACCAGCTTCGTCGAGGGAATGGCCGAGCGTGACATCCCGCTGCACGTCTTTCACTTTGACACGTTCTGGATGCGCGAATTCAACTGGTGCGACTTCGAATGGGACTCGCGTATGTTCCCGGACCCGCGCGGCATGCTGGAACGCCTCAGGGCACGGGACTTGCGGATCTGTGTCTGGATCAACCCCTATATCGCGCAGCGCTCACCCCTGTTCGCCGAGGGTAAGGCCGAGGGCTACCTGCTCCGGAAGCCCGGCGGTGACGTGTGGCAGTGGGACAGGTGGCAGCCGGGCATGGCGGTCGTGGACTTCACCAACCCGCAGGCGCGCGCGTGGTATGCCGCGAAGCTGAACGTGCTGCTGGACGTGGGGGTGGACTGCTTTAAGTCTGACTTCGGCGAGCGGATCCCGACCGATGTCGAGTACTTCGACGGCTCCGATCCGGAGCGGATGCACAACTACTACACCTACTTGTACAACCAGACCGTCTTCGAGTTGCTGCGCGAGCGCCGCGGCGAGGGAGAGGCGATTGTCTTCGCCCGTTCGGCGACTGCTGGGTCGCAGCAGTTTCCTGTCCACTGGAGCGGCGACTGCGAATCGACCTTCGACGCGATGGGCGAGAACCTGCGCGGCGGGCTTTCCCTGGGGATGTCCGGCTTTGGCTACTGGAGCCACGACATCGGCGGCTTTGGGGGAACTCCGGATCCCGACCTGTTCAAGCGGTGGATCGCATTCGGGCTGCTGTCCTCGCACAGCCGACTGCATGGCGGCTCCTCCTACCGGGTGCCCTGGTTGCTCGACGAGGAGGCGGTGGACGTCCTGCGGGCGTTCACCAAGCTCAAGGCGCAGCTGATGCCGTACCTGTACCGGGCTGCCCTGCAAGCGCACCGGGAAGGCATTCCGGTGATGCGCGCCATGGTGGTGGAGTTCCCCGAGGATCCGGCCTGCACTCACCTGGAGCGGCAGTACATGCTGGGCGACGACCTGCTCGTCGCGCCGGTCTTCAGCGGCCCGGGCGACGTGGCGTTCTACGCACCCGAGGGCACCTGGACACACTTCCTTACCGGCGAGCAGGTCACCGGCGCCAGGTGGCACCGTGAGCGGCACGCCTTCATGAGCCTCCCGCTGCTGGTCCGGCCCGGCGCGGTGATACCGGTCGGCGCGGTCGACCACCGGCCTGACTACGACTACGCCGATGGCGTGACGCTGCGCGTGTACGAACTGCCTGACGGCGCCCGGGTGACGACCACGATTCCCGCTACGACCGGGCAGGACACGACGGCGTTCGTCACCTCCCGGGACGCGGGCGTGATCCGGGTCGAGGCAGCGGATGCGCCGGGCGCCTGGCAGGTCCTGCTCATCGGCGTCCACTGGCCCGCTTCCGTCAACGGCGGGGCGGCGGCACCGCATGAGCAGGGCACGCTCATCCAGGCAACGGAAGATGTGCTGGCGGTCACGTTGCGGGAGGGCACATGAGGAGCGAGCCAAAGG
>DAIRVB010000165.1:0-8203 GCA_036803065.1 Streptosporangiaceae bacterium | reverse complement strand
CAGTAACTGAGTCGCGCCTCCTCACCTTGTGAGTCGCCCTGGATCGTCGTGCCGCAACGACGACACGGGCGACCCGCACGGTCGTAGACCCAGGTGCGCTTGCCCGCTCGCGGATCGCCGGTCGTGACATGGTCGTAGCGCTCGCGGTTGGCGTGCAGCAGCCGGTGCACGAGCTCGACCAAGGCGGCAAGGCTGCGGACGTCGCCCACCGGCGTCCACTGGGAAACCCCACGCAGGAAGCAGGTTTCCGCCTTGTAGACGTTGCCCGCGCCGGCCAGATTCCGCTGATCATCAAATTGAACAGCGCCAACAGCCTGTCGCGCGCCAAGGAGGCGCCGGACCAAGCCGTGACCGGCAGCGTCGCCGACGCGCTTCGCCTCGGCTGTTCGGCCATCGGCTGGCCCCCCATCTGTTGCCCCGCCATCGGCTGCCCCCTCATCGGCTGCCCCGCCCTCACGGCCTGAGCTCCAGTGTGCAGCACTTGGGCCCTCCTCCAGCTTTGCGAAACTCGGACATGTCCACCGGAATCGGCTCGAAGCCGCGGGCGGCGATCTGAGCCGCAAGCCCGCGAGCCTGAGCCGGGAGGACCACATGCTGGCCGTCGCTGATCGCGTTCAGGCCGAGGACTTCAGCGTCCTCGTCCTTGGCCTCGATGAGCTCGGCGAACCGTGTGGCGAGCACCGCCCGGCCCGCGTCATCGAAGGCCGCCGGGTAGTACATGGCCGTGTCGGAATCGAGGACGCACAATGCCGTGTCCAGGTGATAGAAGCGCGGGTCCACCAGGCGCAGGCTCAGCACCGGCAGCCCGAATAGCGCGACAAGTTCCGCCGCGGCCGACTGCTCGGTGCGGAACCCGTATCCGGCCAGGATCTCCCGGCCGGTGAAGACAATGTCGCCCTCACCTTCGTTGACTATCCGCGGTTCGCGTACCACCTGATAGCCGGTGCGCAGGAACCAGTGCCGGTAGGCCGCAGCCTCGCCGGCCCGCTCCGGGTGCCGGAACTGGGCGCCGAGCACCATGCCGCCGATCACAGTGGCGCCGTTGGCCGCGAAAACCATGTCCGGCAGGCCGGGTACCGGCTCGATGGCATGGACCGTGTGGCCGAGCGAGCGGAAGGCGTCCCGCAGCCCCTGCCATTGCCGCATCGCCAGGGCCGCGTCGACAGGCTCGCCCGTGGTCATCCACGGATTGATCGCGTACTGCACGGAGAAGTGCTCCGGCGGGCACATCAGATATGTCCTGGCCTGCGGCGTCCTGGTGATCGTGGCCGCCAAGGCCATCGCCGCGGGTGCACCTGTCATGCGGCCCCCTCTCCTGGGTGATCATTTATCGGCTGATCCCAGGGTAAGAGGCGGCGAGGGTAGATGACATGCGCTCTGGCTGCGTCTCGCTAGCGATTTGTTGCTCAGTTCAGATCAAAACTAGAGATCTGTTGCGCACTGATCGAAGTGCCCAAGAGCCCGGCTTGAGGATCCATTCACAGAAGGTGTCATCGCTGAACGGGTGAAGTCCGGCGGGCGGCCGAACAACCGCTCGTACCATGCGCGAGCCGCGCTGCCGCTGGTGAGCCGATGCCGAACCACGCCGCCGCGCGCGGCACCGGGACCGGAGCGCCCGGTAATCTACGGAGAGCAGCCGGGACGGGGGGCACCACACCTCCATTCGGCCAAGGTGCCTGGGGGGGCAGCGCAGCAAGATCGACTGTTGCGAAACGCATGAGCGACTCGGCCTCGCGCCAGAAAGGGAGTCCGCCATCAGATCGGCGGCCGGACTCCGGTGGTGACGCGGCCGTCACGTCATGGCGCACCCCGGACCCGTCCCGGGCGACGCCGACCTGGCCGGCCGCCCTCGCCGCCGCGCGCACGCAGTGCAGTCGCGGGGCGAGCAGCGCGACTCTGCCGATCACCCCGGTATCGGCACTTCGCTGGAGGGTCGTCCTCAGTTGCTCGCAGATCAGGGACGGGTAACGCGTCCACGCACCCGTGCCGGTCAGGGCATCCGACACCGGACGGGAGCCTCTAGTCACTGCACGGGCACATCTGCCGATGCGCAGGCCTGGTGCCTGCGGCCCTGAGTAGCGGGGAGCGCGGCTGGATCAGGAGGGCCGGACCGCCCAGGTCTGACCGTCTGGGGTGTCGGTGACCGTGACGCCCAGGGTCGCGAGTTCGTCCCTGAGCCGGTCGGAGGCCGGCCAGTCCTCCGCCTGCCGGGCCGCCGCCCGCGCGCCCAGCAGATCCGCCGCACCGCTGGGCAGCGGCGGTGCGGCAGGAGACCGGCCGATGTCGCGGGCCAGGTCCAAGCCGAGCAACCGGTCGGCGTGCGCGAACGTCTCGAATTTCGAGCCAGGCGGGATGTCGCTGTCCTTCTCCAGGGCGCGCAGTACCCGGATCGCGGCCGGGGTGTCCAGGTCGTCGTCGAACGCCGCGGTGAACTGCTGCACATACTGCGCGCACATGGCCTTGCTCGGCGAGCGGGCCCAGTCCGCCACCTTTTCCCGCCAGCGGCGCACCGTCCGGTTCGCGCCGGCCAGGGAGTCCCAGGTGAGGTTCATCTGCTGCCGGTAGCGCTGCTCGAGAAAGGCCAGCCGGAGCGCCAGCGGGTCAAGCCCCCGCCCGTCCAGGTCGGCGAGGAGCACCACGTTCCCGGTGGACTTGGCCATCTTGCGGCCCTCGAACAGGAGGTGCTCGCCATGCACCCAATGCCGGACCACCTCGTGCCCGACCACCGTGTCGGACTGCGCCCGCTCGTCCTCGTGGTGCGGGAAGCGCAGGTCGATGCCGCCGGTGTGGATGTCGATGACATCGCCGAGGTAGTGCAGCGACATCGCGGAACATTCCGTGTGCCAGCCGGGGAATCCCGTGCCCCACGGCGCTAGCCAGGTCAGTTCCCGTCCGGCCGGCGCGGCCTTCCACAAGGCCCAGTCCGCGTGGAACCGCTTGTCCGGTTCCACCGCGCCGCCGGAGCGGTGACCGGGCCGCAGGCTGTCGAGCCGGTTCCCGGAGAGTTCGCCATAGGACGGGAACGTCCGGGCGTCGAAGTACACCGATCCGCTGGGGGTGGCGTACGCGTGGCCGTCGGCCACCAGCCGCCCGATCAAGTCGATCATGAGATCGATCGATTCAGAGGCGCGTGGCGCGAAGTCGGGCGGATGGATATTCAGCGCGTCACAGTCCGTGCGGAACGCCTCTTCGTAGTGGCGCGCGATCTCCAGGGCCTGCTTGCCCTCGGCGCGGGCCTGGGCCAGGACCTTGTCCTCGCCGCCCGGGTCGATTTCGCTGTCATCGGCGAGATGACCCACGTCGGTGATGTTCTGGCAGCTCATCACCATCAGCCGGTGGGTGGACGCCGTCCGGCGGATCAGGTCGGCCAGCAGGTACGAGCGCAGGTTGCCGACGTGCGCGTGCCGGTACACGGTGGGACCGCAGGAGTAGATGCGCAGCTCGCCTCGGCGGGCAGGCTCGATCGGTTCCACCTGCCTGGTGCGCGTGTCATGAAGCCGGAGCACATCCCCACCCTATGGGGGCCAGTGCTACAGCAGCTTCCCCAAGCGGGCCACTGCGGCGTCGATGCGCTCGTCGGTGGCGGTCAGCGCGACCCGGACGTGCTGCCGGCCGGCCGGGCCGTAGAACTCGCCTGGCGCGACCAGGACGCCGGCCTCGGCGAGCACCTGCACTGAGCCCCAGCAGTCGTGGCCAGGCCGGGTCGCCCACAGGTAGAGCCCGGCCTCCGAGTGCTCGATCATCCAGCCGGCCGCCGTCAGCGCGGCGCGCAGCCGGTCCCGCCGCGCCGCATAGCGCGCCCGCTGCTCGTCGGCGTGCTCGTCGTCGTCCAGCGCGGCGGCCATCGCCGCCTGCACCGGAGCCGGCATCATCATCCCGGCGTGCTTGCGGATCTCCAGCAAGTCGGCGATGAGTTCCGGGTCGCCGGTGACGAAACCGGCCCGGTACCCGGCCATGTTCGACCTCTTGGAGAGGGAATGCACGGCCAGCAGGCCTCGTAGCGATCCCCCGGACACGTCGGGGTGCATGGCCGACACGGGCCGGGCCGACCAGCCGAGCTCGAGGTAGCACTCGTCGGAGGCCAGCACCGCTCCCACGGCCCGCGCCGCTTCCAGGGCGGCCCGCAGCCGCGCCGCGGGCAGTACCCGGCCGGTCGGGTTGCTCGGCGAGTTCACCCAGGCCAGGCGCAGTGACGATGGGAGCCGGGGCGATAGGTCCGTTGGAGGGGAAAGATCTTCAGAACCATCCGCAACGGACCCGGTGCCAATGTCGGCGGCCACCGCACGGGCGCCCACCAGCCGGGCTCCGATGTCGTAGGTCGGGTACGCGAGTTCCGGGTGCACGACGCTGTCCCCTGGCCCGCAGCCGAGCAGCCCGGGCAGCGCGGCGATGAACTCCTTGGTCCCGATCACCGGCAGCACGGTGGCCGGGTCCACGCTCACGCCGTGCCTGCGCGCCAGCCAGCCGGCCGCTGCCTCGCGCAGCCGGGGCGTCCCGTGGGTGACGGGGTAGCCCGGCGCGTCGGACGCGGCGGCCAGCGCATCGGCGACCGCCCGCGGAACCGGGTCCACGGGCGTGCCCACGGACAGGTCCACGAGCCCGCCGGGGTGTGTCCGTGCCTTCTCGCGGTACGGCGCGAGAAGGTCCCACGGGAACCGGGGCAGGCGAGCGGCGAGAGTCAGCTCTCTTCACCCTGGGGTGGCAGCGCGGTCACGATCGGGTGATCCTTGCTGATCTTGCCGACCTTGGACGCGCCCCCTGGCGAGCCGAGATCCTCGAAGAATTCGACGTTGGCCCGGTAGAAGTCCTTCCACTGGTCGGGCACGTCATCCTCGTAGAAGATCGCCTCGACCGGGCAGACCGGCTCGCACGCGCCGCAGTCCACGCACTCGTCAGGATGGATGTAGAGCATGCGCTCGCCCTCGTAGATGCAGTCGACCGGGCATTCCTCGATGCATGACTTGTCGAGTATGTCGACGCAGGGCTGCGCGATGATGTAGGTCACGTCGGAACTCCCTCGCAGGGTCCTCGGGGCTTGCAGTTCAAGTATCGCGGTCGAAGGCAAGTATCGCGCGCACCCGCCCGTGCCGGGGAACTAGGGCGCGTCCCGCAGATCTTCAGCTGAGCTGGATGACACCTGGCGGCGGAGCACCCGCATCCTCGCTCCAGCCGTGGAAGCCGGTGGATGCCTGCCATTGGTAACCGCTGAACCGCACCTCTTGGATGCCATAGCTGGCGGCGTGGGTCACCAGCCAGGTCGCGACCTCCCAGCCGTCCGGCGACTGCGGCACGAGCAGTTGCACCCGCTGTCCGCTGCTCGCAGAGCCGCCCTGGTGAACAGGGACCCCGCCGAACGTCCTCGCCAGCTCGACGTCGGCCGCGGCCAGGTCGGTGCGTTTCGGGGTGGTCGAGGCGGACCAGCAGGAGACCCCGTGCGCACTGCGGCCAGTGAAGATTCCGGCCAGCTTGGCCGCCATCTGCTGGTATTGCATGTACGCGGCGCCGTCGGCGCTGCGCTGGACGGCCTGGGCCGCCTGGTACACCGGCAGCTTGACGTAGTTGTGCACGCCGGCCAGGGCCCGGAAGAACTGGGTGGTCGCGTAGACCGGGTCCTCGAGTTGCCGGGCAGATCCCCAGCCCTCGGAGGGTCGCTGCTGGAACACCCCGACCGAGTCCATGTCGCCGTAGCTCAGGTTGTGCATCTTGGATTCCTGCAGCGCCGCCGCGTAGGCGATGGTGACCGCGTCCTCGGGCATCGACTGCTTGTGGGCCACGCCGGCGATCGTCGCCGCGATGCGGGCCTGTTCGGGGTCGAGCGTGTAGGTCTCGCTGCCCGCGACGGCCCGGCAGCCGGTGCCCTCGAGCACATGCGCTACCCGGCGATAGCCGATATAGATGACGACAGCCGCTATCACGGTGAGCAACAGTACAAGCCCCCTGAGTGACCGGCGTTTCCGGCGGGGCTGCTCACGGCTTTTCGGCACATCCCGAAGGTACTCCAGGCCCCCGATAAGCTCGGTCGCCATGGAGTCCCGCCGCGATGTTCTGGTGTCACCGCTGCCCCCTGTCATCGAAGAGCTGTGGGAACGGCGTGGGCAGCTCACCCCCGACGACACCGAGGCCAGGGCGGCCGTCGTCGCCGCCGTGGACGCCCTGGACGCCGGCGAAGCCCGGGTGGCCCGGCCCGACCCCGCCACCGGGGAGATCGTGGTGGACGAGCGGGCCAAGCGCGCCATCCTGCTGGCCTTCCGGGTGCTGCCGATGCGGGAGTCCCAGGCGGGCGAGTTCCGCTCGCACGACCGGATCCCGCTCAAGACCCGGCTGGACGGCGTGCGGGTGGTTCCGGGCGCGATAGCCCGCTGGGGTGCCTATATCGCGCCCGGCGCGGTGCTGATGCCGTCCTTCGTGAACATCGGCGGCTACGTCGACTCAGGGACCATGGTCGATACCTGGGCCACGGTCGGCTCCTGCGCCCAGATTGGCAAGAACGTGCACCTGTCCGGCGGCGTTGGCATCGGCGGCGTGCTCGAGCCACCGAACGCGGTGCCGGTGGTGGTCGAGGACGACGCGTTCGTCGGGTCCAGGTCGATGATCGTGGATGGCGCTCGGGTGCGCCGCGGCGCAAAGCTCGGCGCCGGCACCATGCTGACTGCGACGACCCATGTCATCGACTCGGCGACGGGCGAGGAGCTGCCCCGGGGTGAGGTGCCCCCGTGGTCGGTCTGCGTCAGTGGCACCCGCAGCCGCAGTTTTCCCGGCGGGGACTTCGGGCTGCCCTGCGTGCTCGTGCTCGCGCGCCTCGCCGAGGGCAGCGAGCACGACAAGCTGGCGCTCAACGACATCCTGCGCGACCACGGGGTGAATGGCTGATCCCGGCGGCCACCCGCTCGCCAGGCCGCAGCGGGGCTCAGTGCCGCGGACGTGGCAGGATCAGGCTCAGTGCCGCGGACGTGGCAGGATCATGAGCGTGCCATCTGAATCACGCCGTAGGGTGCGCCGCCAGGGGCCGGCCATGCTGCGCGGCGAGTTCATCCCGAACACCACCACCGATCAGCGACTGCTCGACCGGCGTGGCCCCAGCGACTGGGTGCATACGGACCCATGGCGCGTGCTGCGGATCCAGGCGGAATTCGTCGAGGGATTCGGCCTGCTCGCCGAGCTCGGCCCGGCCGTGTCGGTATTCGGGTCGGCCCGGGCCAAGCCGGACACCGCCGATTATCAGCTGGCCGAGAGCATCGCGACGGCGCTCGCCGAGGCCGGCTACGCCGTGATCACCGGGGGAGGCCCCGGGATCATGGAAGCGGCCAACAAGGGCGCGTCGGACGTGGGTGGTGTCTCGGTGGGCCTGGGCATCGAGCTGCCCATGGAGATGGGGCTGAATGAGTACGTCGAGATCGGCCTGGAGTTCCGGTACTTCTTCGTCCGCAAGACCGTATTCATCAAGTACTCGCAGGCGTTCGTGGTGCTGCCGGGCGGGTTCGGCACCCTGGACGAGTTGTTCGAGGCGCTCACCCTGGTCCATACCGGCAAGATCACGAAGTTCCCGATCGTGCTGGTCGGCAGCGAGTACTGGTCCGGGCTGCTGTCCTGGCTCCGCGGCCGGGTCCTCGCCGAGGGCAAGATCTCCCCGGGCGACGAGAATCTGCTGACCGTCGCGGACGATGCCGCCACCGTTGTCCGGATAATCACCCAGGCCCACGGTCGTGCGGAGAAACCCGGCTAGCCGGGCACAAGCACCCCACAAGCATGCGACGATTCTTACTGTGCCTGTTCTGCTGATCCTGGCGTCCGTGGTGATCCTGGTCGGCGTGGTCGCCGTCGCCATCGGCCGCGGTGGTGAGATGGCGGAGTTCGCCGGTGACTATCCGCCGTTCGACACCGACGACCTGCTGACCGCTGCCGACGTCGCACTGCTGCGCCCGCCCTCCGCGCTGTGGGGATACAACGCGGCGGCGACCGACCAGGCTCTCGGCCGGGTCGCCCAGGTGGTCACCGAGCGGGACGTGGAGATCGCCGCCCTGCGCAAGCAACTGGCCGAACTCCGCGCCGCCACCGGGTACACCACCGGATCCTTCGGTGCTATCGGATCCTCCGGTTCTACCGGGTCCTTCGGCGCTATCAGATCGTCCGGTGCTGCCGGGTCGTCCGGTGCGACCGGGTCCTCCGGTGCTGCCGCCTTCGGTTCCTCCGCGCGGCGTTCGGC
>DAIRVB010000164.1:0-8212 GCA_036803065.1 Streptosporangiaceae bacterium | reverse complement strand
CCGGCGACCCGGGCACGGAACCCGGCGACCCGGGCACGGAACCCGGCGACCCGCTCGGCAAGGCGGCCGACCTGGTCCGGCCGCAGGACCGGCCGCCCTATTCGCTCATCGACGTCTCGGTCCGGCCCCGGCTGGCCTACCCGGCGCCGATGCTCACCCTCGGCGGCCTGGTGGTCGCGGAGGATACCGGCCAGGTGCGCCGGGCCGGCGGAGCCGTGGTGCCCGGGCTGTACGCGGCGGGCCGCAGCGCGGTCGGCCTGTGCTCGCACTCCTACGTCAGCGGGCTCTCGCTGGCCGATTGCGTATTCTCCGGACGGCGCGCGGGGCGATACGCTGCGGCAGCCGTCTATGCCCAGCCGCGGGAGGGATGAGTGCTCGCCGACCAGGAACTGTCCGCGATCGCCGACCAGCTGCGGGCGGCCGAGCGTGACCGCGCGCCCATCGCACCGCTGACCGAGTCGTACGCGGGCCTGGAGCCGGCCGACGCGTACGCGATCCAGCTCCGCAACATCCGCCGCCGGACCGCGCCGGTCGTCGGTCACAAGGTCGGCCTCACCTCCGCCGCGATGCAGCAGATGATGGGGGTCGACGAGCCGGACTACGGTCACCTGCTGGCCGATATGCGCATCGCCGAGGACGCGCCGGCCGACGCCGGCCGCTACTGCTATCCCCGGGCCGAGATCGAGGTCGCGTTCGTCCTCGGCGCGGACCTGCCGGGGGAGAATTGCGGCGCGGCTGACGTGCTGGCCGCGACCGAGGCGCTCGCACCGGCGATCGAGCTGATCGACAGCCGGATCCTCGACTGGCGGATCGGCCTCCCGGACACGATCGCCGACAACGCCTCCTCAGCCGGCTTCGTGCTCGGGGAGGCCAGGGTGGACCCGGCCGATGTGGACGTCCGGGCCATCGACGCCACGCTCTGGCGCGACGGTGCGGTCGTCGCGCACGGACGCTCCGACGCGGTCCTGGGCAACCCGGCGGAGGCGGTCGCGTGGCTGGCCCGTGCCGTGGCCCGCTTCGGCGTGCGGCTGAAGGCGGGGCACATCATCCTGCCGGGGGCATGCGACCGCGCGGTCGACGCGCACCCCGGTGATGAGTTCCGCGCCGAGTTCACCGGGCTCGGCGCCGTGTCCTTGTCCTTCGCCGTGCCGCCGCTCATGAATACGTGATGGCGACTGTGGGGGTCAGCGGCACCGCCTGGCAGGCGAGGATGTAGCCGTCGGCGACGTCCTCCGCCTCCAGGACCTCGTTGTGGACCATCTCCACCTCCCCGCCGGTGAGCTGGCAGGCGCATGCCCCGCAGATTCCCTGGCGGCAGGAGAACGGCGGATCGAGGCCCTCGTCGATGAGGACGTCGAGCATGCGGGTCCCTGGCGGCCACGGCAGCAGGCGGGTCTGGCCGTCCAGGGTGACCTCGATGGTCGCGGCCACCCCGCCGGTCGCCTTCGTTGCCTCGAACGGGTTTTCCGCCAGTGACAGGAACCGCTCGACGTGGACCCGGTCCCCCGGCACGCCGAGCTGGCTGAGGGCCTGCCGGACGACCGCGAGGTAGGGGTCGGGCCCGCAGATGAACGCGTCGTGGCCGGCGTACGGCGAGGCCAGGGCCGCTATCGCGGACGCGGTGGGCGCGCCCTGCAGCGAGTCGAGCCAGTGGATCACCTGCAGCCGCCCCTCGGCGGCGGCCTCGAGCCTGCGCAGCTCGGGGCCGAAGATGACCGAGCGCTCGTCACGGTTGGCGTAGACCAGCACGATCCTTCCCTGTCCCTGGGCCAGGGCCGACTTGATGATCGAGATAACGGGGGTGATCCCGCTGCCCCCCGCGAACAGCAGGAAGTCGCCCTCCAGGGAGCGCGGGCTGAACGTGCCGGCCGGCGGCAGGATCTCCAGGACACTGCCAGCCGCCAGGTTGTCGGCGATCCAGTTGGAGGCGTACCCGTCGGTCATCCGCTTGACCGTGATCGTCGGCCGGTCGCCGGTGTGCGGCGAGCTCGACAGCGAATAGCACCGGGCCACCGAGCCGTCGCGGTCATGCGGGACGCGCACGGTCAGGAACTGGCCTGGCCGGTAAGCAAAGGTGGCGGCCAGTTCCGGCGGCACGGCCAGCACCAGCGAGCACGCGTCATCAGTCTCACTGACCACCTCGGCCACCTGCACCTGGTAATAGGCGCGCGGCGCGGTCAAGGGGGCGACACCTGGAGGTGCCCCTCGGACACCGCCTGGTCGATGCTGTCGCGCAGGCTGGCACAGGTGTCGATGAGGGCGCTCCGCTCGCCCGCGGCCGCCCGGGCGCTGAACTCGGCGCAGGCGCGCACGGACGGCTGGCTCCACTGCACGCTCGTGTGCTGCGGGCTGAACTTGGCGACGAGCACGGACGCGCCGCAGCGGTCACAGTCCACCTGCTGGAATCCGGCGTGCCGCTCGTCGAGCCGCCCGGGGGGGCGGCCCGCCAGATGCTGCGCGTCGGCTCTGCCCGCCCTGTGCTGCTCGCCGGGCTTGCTCGCCCGGTGCTGCTCGCCGGGCATGGTCAGCGCGCCCCGTCGCGGCGTCCGGCGAGGTTCTCCGCCACCTCCGCCTCCCATTCGGCCACCGCGCGGGTGGTGTCAACCTCGAACTCGTAACGGGCCACCATGTCGTCCTCGACGTCCTCGACGTCGAGATAGAACTGCTCATACCAGCGTCGTAGCTGGTAGACCGGGCCGTCCTCGGCGCACAGCAGCGGATTGTCCACGCGGCTCTTGTGCGTCCAGATCTCCACGTCCTGCTGGAAGCCCAGGCCGATGAAGTTGGCGAACTTTGCGGCGACCCGGTCACCCTGCGCTTCGGACAGGCCGGGTGGCCGCTTGACGATCACGCCCCATTGCAGGAGGAAAGAGTCCGGCGTGACGGGATAGTGGCAGTTGATCAGGACACTCTCCATGGTGGTTCCGTGATAGTCGTGCCACAGTTTGTTGATCATGTATGACGGCCCGAAGTAGGAGGCCTCGGAGCGCAGCGTGGTGTCCGTTCCTGGTGCGTAGTTCGAGCCGGTCTCGATATCCGGCCGTGCCCGGGTCCTCAGGTACTGCGAGGCGATGTGCCCTTCGAGCACGTTCTTGAAGTACGTCGGGAAGGCGAAGTGGATGTAGAAGAAATGCGCCATGTCCACGACGTTGTCGACCACCTCGCGGCAGTTGGCCCCCTCGACCAGGACCGAGTCCCAGGTCCAGTGGCTCCACTCGGCGGAGAACGCGCCCTCGATCGGGGGGATGGTCATGTGCTCGGGCGGCGGGTTCCGCTGCGGGTCGTGCCAGACGAACAGCTGCCCGTTCTGCTCGTGGGTCAGCCAGGACCGGGTCCGGGCCGCGGGCGGAACCCGCCGGGCATAGGGAATCCGCGCGCAGCGGCCGTCGCCGCCCCAGCGCCAGTCGTGGAACGGGCAGGCGATCGCGTCACCCTTGACCGTGCCCCGGCTGAGGTCGCCGCCCATGTGCCGGCAGTACGCGTCGAGCACATGCAGATGTCCCCCCGAATCGGCGAAGACGACAAGCTTCGTGCCGAACGCCTGCACCGCGTGCGGGCCTGGTTCACGGAACGGCTCGGCGAGCCCCAGGCAGTGCCAGCCGCGCGCGAACCTGGCCGGCGGTGTGCCGCGGTCGATGGTCCGGACGCCGTCCCGGTCGCTCATTGGGACCCTCCATGCTCACTCACGTCCCTGGAACAGGTTACGGACTGTCCCGGTACGCATGCCAATCCCCGACCTCGGGGGCCTTACCACCAGACTAGAACATGTTCTAGTCTGGTGGCGATGGCCAGCGGCGGAGTTGGCGCGATCGGAGGGACATCCGGTGAGCGAGGACGTCGGGCAGGCGGTGGTCGCCGCGGTACGTGACCTGCTGCCGGTGCTGCGGGAACGGGCGCAGGAGACCGAGGACGCCCGGGCGGTGCCGGCCGACTCGGTCAAGGCGCTGGAAGAGGCCGGGTTCTTCCGGCTGCTTCAGCCGGCCAGGTTCGGCGGGCATGAGGTGGACCCGATCACGTTCCTGACCGCCGTCCGGCTGATCGCCAGCGCCTGCGGGTCGACTGGGTGGGTTTCCTCTGTCATCGGCGTGCACGCCTGGCAGCTGGCCCTCTTCCCGCTCCAGGCGCAGGAAGATGTCTGGGGCGCCGACCCGAGCACCAGGATGTCATCGTCCTACGCGCCGACCGGCCGGGCCGAGGCGGCCGAGGGCGGGCACCGGCTCAGCGGGCGGTGGAGCTTCTCGTCGGGATGCGACCACGCCAGCTGGGTGCTGCTGGGCGGGATCGTGCCCGACGCCGACGGCAATCCAGCCGATTTCCGCACCTTCCTGCTGCCCGCAGGCGACTACGTGATCGACGACGTGTGGGACACCGTCGGGCTGCGCGGCACCGGCAGCAACGACATCGTCGTCTCCGATGCCTTCGTGCCCGAGTACCGGTCACTGAGCTTCAACGACGTTTTTCGCTGCGCCTGCCCCGGTCAGGAGGCTAATCCGGCCCCGCTGTACCGGCTGCCGTACGGCTCGCTGTTCTCCTACGCGATCACGACGCCGATCATCGGGATGGCGACGGGAGCCTACGAGGCGCATGTGGCGTACCAGCAGGAGCGGGTGCGGGCCTCTTACGTCGGCCAGAAGGCGGCCGAGGACCCGCATGCGCAGGTACGGGTCGCCGAGGCCGCCGCCGAGCTTGACACGGCGTGGCTGGCCCTGGAGCGCAACATGGCGGAGCTGATGGAGCTCGCCCGCGCAGGCACGAAGATTCCGGTCCCGTTGCGGCTGCGGGTACGGCGCGATCAGGTGCGAGGCACCGGCCAGGCCATCACCGCGGTGGACCGGCTGTTCGAGAACTCCGGCGGGCGGGCGCTGAAGCTGGGTACCCCGATCCAGAGGTTCTGGCGCGACGCGCACGCCGGCCGGGTGCACGCGATCAACGACCCAGAGCGCGCGTTGTCAATGTTCGGCCGGGGCGAGTTCGGCCTGCGGATACAGCCCGACGGCATGCTATGACGGGAGCAGGCCGATGACTGCCCCGCCGACGGAGTTCGCCTCGACGAGCCGCTTTGTGGAGGCGCGCGGGCTGCGGCTGCATTACCACGAGGCCGGCCCAGCCGGCGGCAGCGAGGTCGGCCCGGCCGGAGGAAATGGCACTGGCCCGGCTGGCGGCGGCGCTCCGGTGGTGCTGCTGCACGGCGGCGGGCCCGGCGCGTCAGCCTGGAGCAACTTCGGCCGCAACCTGCCCGTGTTCGCTGACCGTTTCCGCACGCTGATGCTCGACCAGCCAGGATTCGGCAGTTCCGCCCGGCCGCCGGTGCAGGGCAACTACTTCACCTTCGCCGCCGACGCTCTGGCCGGCCTGCTCGACGAACTCGGGATCGAGCGGGTGCACCTGATCGGCAACTCGCTCGGTGGGGGCACCGCGGTCCGCTTCGCGCTGCGGTTCCCCGGGCGCGCGGGCCGGCTGGTGCTGATGGGGCCCGGCGGCCTGAGCCTCAATGTCTTTGCCCCGGACCCGACCGAAGGCGTCAAGAGGCTGATGGAGTTCGCGGCGCCGCCCGGCCCGAGCAAGGAGAAGCTCGCCGCGTTCCTGCGGACGCTGGTCTACGACCAGCGGCTGGTGACCGACGAGATGGTGGAGGAGCGGTTCGCGGCCGCCAGCGACCCGGAGTCCCTGGCGGCGATGGCCTCGCTGGGCGCCTCCTTCTTCGACCCGGCCAGTGCCGAGGATGGGCTGCTGTGGCGGGAAGCTCACCGGCTGCGGAACCAGGTGCTGCTGATCTGGGGCCGGGAGGACCGGGTGAACCCGCTCGACGGCGCGCTGGTCGCGCTCAAGCTCCTCCGGCGGGCTCAGCTGCACGTGTTCGGCGGCTGCGGGCACTGGGCGCAGCTGGAGAAGTTCGACGAGTTCAACAGGCTGGCGATCAGCTTCCTGGAAGGCGGCGCGAC
The DNA here is from genome assembly GCA_036803065.1 of Streptosporangiaceae bacterium. Taxonomy (GTDB): domain Bacteria; phylum Actinomycetota; class Actinomycetes; order Streptosporangiales; family Streptosporangiaceae; genus JAWWPY01. The sequence goes on along the minus strand of DAIRVB010000164.1, from coordinate 2,270 downwards.
ATGACCGGGATCCGGTCGCTTGGATATCTGCGCATCGAGTCGGCCGACGTCGGGGCCTGGCGCGAGTTCGGGGTCAGGGCGCTCGGCATGGTCGAGGGCCGCGGCCCCGAAGCTGGCGCGGTGTACCTGCGGATGGATGATTTCCCGGCCCGGCTGGTGATCGTGCCGGGGGAGCGGGAAGGGCTGCTCGCCTCCGGCTGGGAGGTGCCCGGCGAGAGTGATCTCGCCGGGGTGGGCCGGGCGCTGGAGGAGGCCGGCGTCGCGGTCAAGGCCGGCACCCCGGCGGAACTCGCCGAGCGCCGGGTGGCGCAGTTGCTGCGCTTCGACGACCCGGCGGGAAACGCCCTCGAGGTGTTCAGCGGCACCGCGCTCGAGCACCGTCCTGCGGTGAGCCCGTATGGAAACCGTTTCGTCACCGGTTTTCTCGGGCTTGGCCATGTTGTCCTTCCCGTGTCCGACGACGAGTCCGCGCTGCGCTTCTACACCGACGTGCTGGGATTCCGGCTGCGCGACTCGATGCGCATGGCGCCGGAGTTGTTCGGCCGGCCAGCCGGGCCCCCGCTCTGGATGAGGTTCCTCGGCTGCAACCCGCGGCACCACTCGCTGGCCCTGGCGCCATTTCCGGCAGCAGCCGGAATCGTGCACTTGATGATCGAGGTTGCCTCACTCGATGATGTGGGCCGGGCCATGGACCGGTGCGCCCGGCGCGGCGCGCCGGCCAGCGCGACCCTCGGCCGGCACGCGAACGACCTGATGGTGTCGTTCTATGTGCGGACGCCCGGCGGGTTCGATATCGAATACGGCACCGACGGCCGGCTGGTCGACGACGCGGCCTGGGTGAGCCAGGAGACCACCGCGATCAGCCTGTGGGGGCACCAGTGGGGCTCCGTGGGCGCGCATTGAGGCCGGCGCCCGTGGCAGCCACCCGATGACCGCCGTACCTGAGCTCACGCCGGCCCGGTTCGAGCCAGAGCCGGGCCGGTTCCGCCAGGTACTCGGTCATTTCTGCACCGGCGTCACCGTCATCACGACCATCGATGACGGCGCGCCGGCCGGCTTCGCGTGCCAGTCGTTCGCTGCTCTGTCCCTGGATCCGCCGCTGGTGCTTTTCTGTCCCAGCCGGTCGTCGGCCACCTGGTCGCGGATCGCGCGGGCGGGCCATTTCTGCGCCAACGTGCTGGCCGACGAGCAGCGTGAACTGGCCCGGGTGTTCGGCAGCAGCGGGCCCGGCAAGTTCACCGGTGTGCGCTGGGCGCCTTCGTCGTCCGGGGCGCCGGTGCTGGACGGCGCGCTCACCTGGGTGGGCGCCGTGGTCGAGGCCGTGCACGAGGCCGGTGACCACCACGTGGTGCTCGGCCGTGTTACCGAGCTTGGCGCATGCCGCGCCGGGCAGCCACTGTTGTTCTACCGCGGCCGTTTCGACGTGACGGCGGCGCGGTCCGCGGACGGGCCGCCCGAGGTCGTCGACACGCTGCTCGCCTGGCCGCGGCACACCGACTGGATCTGAGGACCTCCCCGGCAACCGACAGGACTTCCGGGCCGCCGAAGGCGGTAGCGATCACTACAGATGCCATGCCCGGGGCGAACGCCCGCGCCCTACCGCTCATTCCGCCCGGAAATCAGGGTCCTGGTCCGGTCGAGGGCCCGGTAGGCGCTCACGATGAGGTCGGCGCAGGCGCCCAGCGGCAGGGCGGTGCTGTCAATCTGCAGATCGAACAGGCCGGGGTCGTCGATGCTGACGCCGTAGAGGCGCCGTACGTACTGCGCGCGGGCGCGGTCGACCTCGGGCAGAAGCTGCCGGGCGGTCGGCGCGTCGACGTTCTCGATGTGGGACGCCTGGGCGATGCGGGCCTCTCGTGATCCGAACAGGCGCACCCGCAGCACGTCCGGCCTGCTCCGGAAGGCCGCGGCACCGGCCCGGCCGAGGATGACCGCGCCCGCGGCGAGCGCCTCGTTCATAATGGCCTCGGCCTGCTGGCGGAAGAGTGCGGCGTCATCCGGTGGCGGCGGCACCGCCTCGGGTGGAGCAGCGTCGGTGCCGGCGCAGAGCAGCCCGCCGGCCAGCGGCGTGAACAGTCCCAGGACCCGGTCGACCAGCGGGCGCCGGATCTCCCCGCCCTCGGCCTCTGGGACGGTCACCTGGAGCAGCGCGGCGACCCGCGAGCTGATCGCCCGGTCGAGAACGGGCAGCCCCAGCCGCCTGGCGACCTCGGGGGCGACGATGCTTCCGCCAGCGCCGTAGCCGGCCGAGATGGTCACGCCAGGCATTT
>DAIRVB010000163.1:0-8236 GCA_036803065.1 Streptosporangiaceae bacterium | reverse complement strand
GAACTAACGAGTGCGCTCACTCTACGTGCCTAAGGTCACACTTCGATTGCGCAAGTGCGTCCACCGGGAGACAACTGGCCCACTCAGTAGGCCCCTGAGATCACATTCTGGAGGGGTTGGCCCTTGATGAACCTTTCCACCTGCTCGCGGACGAGTGAGAGCGCCCGGGCGGTCGATACCGGCGTGGACGCGGCCACGTGCGGGGTAAAGAACACGCCCGGCAGGGCCCACAGCGGGTGCCCGGGCGGCAGCGGCTCCGGGTCGGTCACGTCGAGCACCGCGCGGAGCCGGCCCCGGCTCAGCTCATCGCACAGCGCGCCGGTCGCCACCAGAGACCCGCGGGCCGCGTTGACGAGCAGGGCGCCGTCCTTCATCCGGGCCAGGAACCCGGCATCCACCATGCCGATGGTCTCCCTGGTCACCGGCGCGAGCACGACGACGACGTCGGCCTCCGGGAGCAGGTCGCCGACCTGGCTGACTGGGCTCACCGGGATCGCGCCGTCGCGGGCGCGGCGGGCCACCCTTCGGACCTCGACCTCAAAGCCGGCCAGCCGCCGCTCGACCGCGGCGCCGATCGAGCCATACCCGACTATCAGCACCGTCTGGCCGGCCAGGCAGCCGGTGAACTGATAGCTCCAGCGCCCCGCGGCCTGCTCCATGGCGAACCGGGGGAACTCGCGGAGCGCGGCGAGAATGGCCGCCACCACCCACTCGGCGGTGCTGGCATCGTGCGCGCCCCGCGCGTTGCACAAGGTAACGCCGTCAGGCAGTTCGGCCAGCAGTCGGTCGACCCCGGCGGTCAGCGCCTGCACCACGGAAAGCCGCGGCATCTGCCGCATGGCCGCGATCGCTGGCTGACCAGGAAAGAATGGCGGCACGTAGAGCTCCACCTGGGCCGCGCTGGCGGGCAGGGGTTTCCCGTCGGGGGCGATCTGCTCCAGGTCGACCGGCGTTCCCGGCCCCGCCAGGCCGTCCAGCGCGGCGGCCGCCTCGGCCGTCGGTACCCAGATCAGCATGGCTTTCCTCACGTGTCGCCAGTCACCACCGTGGGTGCGTGCCGGCTCGCGCCGCCCGGCCCGCGGGGGCTAGCGTGCCAGTGTGAGCGAGCCACCGGCAAATCCCCGGATCGAGTTCGAGTCGCATTCCGACCCGGCTCTGGAGGCCGGGGCCTATGCGAACGGGCTGGCGATCTGGCACACGCCACACGAGTTCACCTTCGACTTCCTGGTGAGCAGCCAGCCGCCACAGCAGTCGGTGACCCCGGAAGGTGAGACGGTCATCAGGGCACCGCACCGCCTCGTCGCCCGGCTCCGGATCCCGCCGACCTCGGTATTCGACATCATCCGGACCATCAACGAGAACCTCACCATGTACGAGCAGAAGTTCGGCCAGATCCGCCAGCCCGGAACCGACTTGCCGATGTACCCGCCCGATCAGCCGGGCCCGCCGCCCTAACTCGCGTTAGGGCTGGGTGAGGCGTTCCAGGATGAGCTCGCGGGCCCGGGTGGCGTCGGCCTGGCCGCGGGTCGCCTTCATCACCGCGCCGAGCAGCGCGCCGGCCGCGGCGACCTTGCCGTCCCGGATCTTCTGGGCCACGTCGGGGTGGGCGGCGATCGCCTCGTCCACGGCAGCGGTGAGCACCCCATCGTCGCTGACCACGGCGAGGCCGCGGGCCGCCACCACCTCCTCGGGAGTTCCCTCACCGGCCAGCACGCCGTCGATGACCTGCCTGGCGAGCTTGTCGTTGAGTATGCCCGACATGACAAGCCTGGCTACCGCTGCCACCTGGGCCGGCGTGATCGGCAGATCGGCCAGGTCCCGGCCGGACTTGTTGGCCTCCCGGGACAGCTCACCGAGCCACCACTTGCGGGCGTCGGCAGGTGTCGTGCCCGCCGCCACGGTCTCGGTCACCAGGTCGAGGGCGCCCGCATTGCGCAGGGCGGCCATGTCCAGGTCGGACAGCCCCCACTCCTGCTGCAGCCGTGACCTGCGCGCGTCCGGCAGTTCCGGCAGCGCGGCCCGGATCTGCTCCACCCAGTCACGGGGCGGTGCGATCGGCACCAGGTCCGGCTCGGGGAAGTACCGGTAGTCCTGCGCCTCTTCCTTACTCCGGCCCGCGGTGGTGATGCCGGTGTCCTCCTGCAGGTGCCGGGTCTCCTGGACAATCCGGCCGCCCGCGTCGAGGATCGCGGCCTGCCGCTCGATCTCGTAGCGCACGGCGCGCTCCACGGAGCGCAGCGAGTTGACGTTCTTGGTCTCGGTGCGGGTCCCCAACGTCCCCGAGCCCTTCGGCGCCAGGGACGTGTTCACGTCGCAGCGCAGCGAGCCTTCCTCCATGCGGACATCCGATACGCCGAGGGCGCGCACCAGGTCCCGCAGTTCGGTCACATACGCCCTGGCCACCTGCGGCGCGAGCGGACCGGTGCCTGCGACCGGCTTGGTCACGATCTCCACCAACGGGATACCCGCCCGGTTGTAGTCGACGAGCGAGTAGTCGGCGCCGTGGATCCGCCCGGTGGAACCGCCGACGTGCAGCGACTTACCGGTGTCCTCCTCCAGGTGGACGCGCTCGATCTCGACCCGGAACCGCCCCGCTGGCTGGGCGCCGTCCGCGCTGCCGGGCAGCGCATCCTCGAGGGTGATGTCGAGCCAGCCGTCGGTGCACAGCGGCTCGTCGTACTGCGATATCTGGTAGTCCTTCGGCATGTCCGGATAGAAGTAGTTCTTCCTGGCGAACCGGCAATGCTCGGCGATCGAGCAGTTCAGCGCGAGCCCGATCCTGATCGTGAACTCGATCGCGGCCCTGCTCGCCACCGGAAGCGAGCCGGGCAGGCCCAGGCAGACCGGGCACACCTGACTGTTGGGCTCGGCGCCGAACTGCGTCGGGCAGCCGCAGAACATCTTGGTCACGGTGCCGAGCTCGACGTGCGTTTCCAGGCCGATGACCGGGTCGTAGCGGGAGACCGCCTCGTCGAAGGACACCAGCGTGGCCGTCTGGTCAGTCATTGCCGATCCCCTTCGCCTCGTCAAGCCCCTTCGCCTCGTCGAGCAGAGGGTGGCCGCGGCGTTCCGCGAGGACCGCCTCGACCACGGCGGCGACCCGGTAGAGGCGGTCGTCGGCGAATACTGGCGCCATGATCTGCAGGCCAACGGGGAGGCCGTCCTCGGGCGCGAGCCCGCACGGCACCGACAGGGCCGCGTTGCCGGCCAGGTCTGACGGGATGGTGCACAGGTCGGCCAGGTACATGGCGATCGGGTCGTCGGCTCGCTCGCCGATGGGGAACGCGGTCGTCGGCGTGGTCGGCGACACGAGCACGTCCACCTGCTCGAACGCGGCCTCGAAATCCCGGATGATGAGGGTGCGCACCTGCTGGGCCTTGCCGTAATAGGCGTCGTAGTAGCCGCTCGACAGGGCGTACGTGCCGAGCATGATCCTGCGCTTGACCTCAGCGCCGAACCCCTGCGCGCGGGTCAGGGCCATGACCTCTTCGGCGCTGCGGGTGCCGTCGTCGCCGACCCGCAGGCCGTACCGCATGGCGTCGAACCTGGCCAGGTTGGACGATGCTTCGCTCGGCGCGATCAGGTAATAGGCGGGCAGCGCGTAGCTGAAGTGCGGGCAGGACACTTCGACGATCTTCGCGCCGAGTGACTCCAGCAACTCGACCGCCTCGCCGAACCTGGTCATGACCCCCGGCTGGTAGCCCTCGCCGCCCAGTTCCGGGACCACGCCGACACGCAGCCCGCTCACATCTGCCTGGCGCGCGGCGGCCACCACCGGCGGCACCGGCGCGTCCACCGAGGTCGAATCGCACGGATCATGCCCGGACATGACCTCGTGCAGCAGAGCCGCGTCAAGGACGGTGCGGGCCAGCGGCCCCGGTGTGTCCAGCGAGGACGCGAACGCGACAACCCCGTATCGTGACGATCCGCCGTAGGTCGGTTTCACCCCGACGATCCCGCAGACCGCCGCGGGCTGCCGGATTGATCCTCCCGTGTCGGTGCCGATGCCGAGCGGCGCCTCGAAGCCGGCCACCGCCGCCGCCGAGCCGCCGGACGAGCCGCCAGGTACCCGGCTCAGGTCCCACGGGTTGCGGGAGGGCCCGAAGGCTGAGTTCTCCGTGGATGAGCCCATGGCGAACTCGTCCATGTTGGCCTTGCCGAGGATCACCACCCCAGCCTCGCGGAGCCTGCGGGTGATGGTCGCGTCGTACGGTGGCTGCCAGCCCTCCAGGATGCGTGACCCGCACGTGGTGGGCATGTCGCGGGTGGTGAAGACGTCCTTGAGCGCGAGCGGCACACCGGCCAGTGGCCCGAGCACCTCGCCCGCGCCGCGCCGTTCGTCCACCGCCTGGGCCGCCGCCCTCGCGGAGTCCGCCGCGACGTGCAGGAACGCGCGTACCTGGGTATCCACCGCGCCGATCCTGGCTAGATGGGCCTCGGTGACCTCGGCGGCCGACACCTCGCCCGCCGCGATGGCCGCCGCCAGGGCGGCCGCGGTCATCCCGGTAAGTTCGCTGTCCATGGTCAGTCCTCCGCCAGGATGCGCGGAACCCGGAATCGCTGCTGCTCCACCGCGGGTGCCTGGGCGAGCGCTTTCTCCGCGCCCAGCGGCGGCACCACCACGTCATCCCGGAACACATTGACCAGCGGCACCGCGTGCGAGGTAGGCGGGATCCCGTCCGAGGCTACTTCCTGGATCCGCGCCACGGCCGCGATGATCTGGCCGAGCTGGCCGGCCAGGTGATCCAGTTCCTCCTCGCCCAGGGCCAGCCGGGACAGCCGGGCCAGATGGGCCACTTCCTCGCGGGCTATGGACATGGGAGCCATCCTAGGGCGGAGCGCGCCGCGGCCCGTCCTAATTAATGGTGGTCGAGCACGCCCGCGGGCAGTGCGGCTTAATGGTGGTCGAGCACGCCCGCGGGCGGTGCGGCCAGTGAAGTGCCTTGGTCGCCGCCGCCCTGTGCCGCCGGGGCGAGCCGCCTCCGGGCCACCGGGTCGTGGGCGAGAGCGTCCGTCAGCCAGGCCGTGGCCGATGCCACGTTGAGAGGCCGGCTGAAGTGCCACCCCTGAGCCATATCGCAGCCCATAGCGCGCAGCGCGGTAGCTGCCTCGGGCGACTCAACGCCCTTGGCGACCGAACGGATGCCGAGCGCCCGGGCCAGATCCACCAGGGCCTTGACGATCAGCCCATCGGCTGCGCTGCCGGGCAGCGTCCGGATGAACGAAGAGTCGATCTTGATCTCGCTGACCGGCAGCCCGCGAAGCCGTCCCAGTGAGGCCCGGCCGGTGGCGAAGTCATCCAGGCTGATCGGGACTCCGATCGACTCCAGGCGGGCGGCGACCGCCTCCGCGGCGGCGGGCTCGCTCGTCAGCGCCCGCTCGCTGACCTCGAGCAGCAGCACCTCGGGCGGCAGCCCGCAGGAAGCGAGCCCGCGCTCGATGGTGCCGGCGAAGCCGCCGTCGAGCAGGTCGCGCGCGGACACGTTAACCGAGACCTGGACGGGCAGGCCACGTTGCCGCCACAGCCTGACCTGGTTGAGCGCGGTCTCCAGCACATGGGCGGTGAGGTCCCGCATCAGGAACGACTGCGCGACCAGGGGGATGAACGCCTGCGGCGGAAGCAGCCCGCGGCTGGGGTGCCGCCACCGGACAAGCGCCTCGAACCCGGCGGTTCGCCCGTCCGCCAGGAAGATCTTCGGCTGGTAATGCAGCTCGAACTCACCTTCGTCGACCCCGCGGCGCAGGTCCCCGAGCAGGGAGAGCCGGGCCGGTGAGTTGCGGTCGGATCGGGCCACGTAGGCCTCCACCCCGCTGTGGCGCTCCTTCGCTAGGTACATGGCGACGTCAGCGCGCTGCATGAGCCCATCCACGGCCGTTGCGTCGCGGGGGTACAAGGCGATACCGACACTGGCCTCGATCTCGAACGACATGCCTTCCAGCCGGATCGGCTCGGCGAGCGCGGCGCGCAGCCGGCTGGCCACTTCCCGCGCGACGGTCATCGCCTTGACCGAGGGCAGCAGCACCGCGAACTCGTCCCCGCCCAGCCGGGCGACCATATCCCCCGGCCGGACGCTGTGGGTCAGCCGGTGCGCGACGATTCGCAGCAGGCCGTCGCCGACCGGATGCCCGAGCGTGTCGTTGACCTCCTTGAACCTGTCCAAGTCGAGCAGCAGGAATCCGGCCGTGCCGCCCGACCTGGCCACCCCGGCCAGCGCTTCGGTGGTCCGGCGGGTGAGCAGTGTGCGGTTTGGCAACCCGGTCAGTTCGTCGTGCAGCGCCTGATGCTCACGCTGGAGTGACATGGCGGCGTTCGCGTAGACGGCCGCGAGCGGGAGCAGAAACAGCAGGACGAGCAGCACAGATCTGTCCATCACCACCACGACGAGCGGCGCGGCGGACAGCAGGACCAGGTTGACGAATGCCTGATAGGGCAGCGCCTTGCGGAGCGTGGCCGGGATGGACGTGCGTTCGTGCATGGCCACTGCCACGCCGACCAGCACGAAGTTGCAGGCGAAGTAGGCCACCGCGGCGGCCGCTACCACGCCGAGTTGCGGCCCGGTGAGCACCCAGGGTGCCAGGGGCGTCGGATGCAGGCCTGCCGCCTCCAGCACCGCCGCCGCAGCGCCCAGGCTGAGCATGAACTGGGCGGCGTTGAAGGCGGCCCGGAAGGGTGCCTGCCTGCCGGTCACCACGGCGGCCAGCATGGTGACGCAGCGCACCAGCGCCGCGACGGGAAATCCCCAGTACAGGAGGGCGGCGAAGCAGAACGTCAGCGAGGTCGCGCCCGAATCGGGGACGGACTTTCCCGGAGTGACAATTGGCCGGAGTTCCCCGATGAGCGCGAGCGCGGCAATGACCCAGAACAGCGGATGGCCGAGAAGCTCGCGCAGCCCGGGAAGGGACAGCCTGGGCACGGCCGCCACGAGTACCGCGAGTCCGGCGACAGTGACTGCTGTGATGTAAATCCACAGCGGAGTGCCGATCCGCGGACCGATGTCCCTCGTGTCGTTCGGGTCCTTCATGGCGTCCTCGCGCTGGGGGCAGCCGATGGAATGCGCGTTTGTTCCATAAGCAGAGTACGGCGAAAACCGTACTTCGCGAAACCGATCACACACTATCTGTTACAAGCCTTCGATCCCCAACGAAATAGACCCAGGTCAGACCCTTGATCAATCTGACGGAGAAACCCCAGATCATGCCCGCACGCCGACCGGGACACGGCCGGGCGCTGGGAAGACTCCGCCGGTCAGCCTCGCACGCCGACCGTGCGCGCGGCCGGGCGCTGGGCGGACCCGGCCGGTCAGGCTCGCACGTCGTCCGGGGACGCGGCCGGGCGCTCCGCCGACCCGGCCGCGGCGGCTGGGCCGTCGCGCAGCAGGATCCTGAACCCGGCGTCGTCCAGAACTGGCACGCCCAGGGTGAGCGCCTTGTCATATTTGGAGCCCGGCTTGTCCCCTGCGACGACGAAATCCGTCTTCTTCGATACCGAGGAGGTCACCTTGCCACCCAGTGCCTGGACTGCCTCGGCCGCCTCGTCCCGGCTGAACTCCTCCAGCGTGCCAGTGATCACCACGCTGATGCCGGCCAGCGGGCCAAGGCCGCCGGCCTCGGCGGCTCCGCCAGCACCGCCGGCCGACTCCAGCTGCACCCCTGCGGCCCGCCATTTCTGCACGATCGCCGCGTGCCAGTCCACGGTGAACCACTCGATCACCGATGCGGCGATCGTCGGGCCCACACCGTCAACGGCGGCCAGGCGCTCGGCCGAGGACGACGCGATCGCATCGACCGAGCCGAACCCGGCGGCGAGCGCACGCGCGGCGGTGGGCCCGACGTGCCTGATAGACAGGGCGACGAGGATCCGCCAGAGTGGCCGGCCGCGCGCCTCCCCCAGGTTGCGCAGCAGCTTGCCCGCGTTGACGGTGAGGCTGCCTTGCTTGTTGACGAAGAAGGGAGAGGTGGCGAGCTTCTCGGCGGTCAGCGTGAACAGGTCACCCTCGTCGGTGAGCAGCCCCGAGTCCAGCAGGGCGACAACCGCCTCGTAACCGAGCACCTCGATGTCCAGGCCGCCCCGGCTGGCCAGGTGGAAGAGCCGCTCGCGCAACTGAGCCGGACAGGACCGGTTGTTCGGGCACCGCCAGTCCACCTCGTCGTCCTCACGGGCCAGGGCGGTCCGGCAGGAAGGGCAGATCGTTGGAAACTCGAAGGCGCGCTCATCTCCAGTGCGCAGGTCCACGAC
>DAIRVB010000162.1:0-8259 GCA_036803065.1 Streptosporangiaceae bacterium | reverse complement strand
CATCCCGTGTCCGGGCGTGTGTACCCCGGATTCCCCGCCCCGGCCGGCCGGGGCGAGTGGCAGCAGCCGACGGCGGTCCCGTGGCTGGTGGGCGGGGAGCCGCTGGCCGGCCAGCACGGCGTCGAGCCGTGCGGCGATGTCGCCGTAGTCGTCGAAACTCAGCACTTGCGCCTCGGGGAGTGCCTCCGCCAGCCCGGCACCGTAGCGCTCCGCGAGGCACCCCGCGGCGACGACCTGGGCGCCGGACGACGAGGCTCCCAGCAGTTCATCGATGGATTCCTGCTTGGCGGCCTCGATGAACCCGCACGTATTGACCAGTACGACGCTGGCCTCGTCGCCCTCGGTGATGGTCCAGCCGCCTGCTTCGAGCCGGGCCGCCAGTTCCTCGGAATCGACCTCATTCCTGGCGCAGCCCAGCGTCACCAGGCTGACCGTACGGCCCGTGGACTGCGCGCTTTGCTGACTCGATGACACACCGGCAGACTACGGTAAGCGAGGCCGTGCGAAGGCCCGCCGCAGGTCAGCTGGTTACCCTATGGCTCGGCCCGAGGTTGAGCGTGACCGGCTTACCCGAAGTGCCGGAAGAGTCCACTTTCCTGCCGTTGACGGTCAGCACGATGCCGCCGGGATTGCCGATTTCCATGTCCACGGCCTGCGGGAATGTCCATGCCTTTGAGTTTCCCCCCACGACGTAGGCCTGGGAGATGAACTGCCCGGTCGGGCTGGTGAACTGGACCCAGCAGTCTTCGATAGCCGTGAGCTGGATCACCACGCTGCTCGGGACCGCCGGGTTCGGCGAGGCGGACGGAGCGGTGGAGGGCCTCCTCGATGGCCGCTGGGAACTGGCCGAGGCGGGCGTGGCCCCGGTGGCCACCGTGCGGCCAGCCGTGGCCGCGCTCACCAGACGGTATGCGCCGTAGCTGAGGAGCAGGACGAACACCACGGCCATGGCCAGGGTCCAGTTGGGTGGGCGGCGCTCGTTCAGCCTGATCGCGGTGGCTGGCTCGAAGACTTCCGCGGCCCTGATGGCCGTCGGTGCGCCGTGCACAGCGTCATACTCCCTGATCAATTCCTCGTCATCAGCCCCAACGGTTCTGGCGATACTGCGGATATGACCGCGAGCGTAGAAATCGCCGCCGCATGCCGAGAAATCACTGTGTTCTATGCCTCGGATGATCGTTTCTCTGATGCGGGTCCTGTGGCTGACCTGCGTAATGGTGAGACCGGCCTGGCTTCGAGCCTCCGCCAAGGCGTCACCAATGCTCACACCGCGCCTCCCATTGCCTTCTCGCACTGCACGCCGCCCCGGGGGTGCGTGCGCAGTGACCGGATGCGTATGGGCCCAGAGTGCAGGACCGATAGCAAGTGTAGACATCCCACGACACGCCGCGAAGGCCACGGGTCCTGCTCAGTTATCCTGCCCGCCCCGCAGCGAGTCAACCACTTCACGCAGATCATCGGGCCGGATCCGGACGTCTCTGGCCTTGGATCCTTCGCTCGGCCCGACGATCCCCCGGCTCTCCAGAAGGTCCATGAGCCTGCCCGCCTTAGCGAACCCCACCCGCAGCTTGCGCTGCAGCATCGAGGTGGAGCCGAATTGCGTGCTAATGACAAGCTCAGCGGCCTGCATTAGCACTTCAAGGTCATCGCCGATGTCGGCGCCGATCTCCCGCTGCTTGCCTTCCGGCGCGGCAACGTCCTCCCGATATGAAGGCCGTGCCTGCTTCGTGCAATGCGCAACTACTTCGCGAATTTCCTTTTCTGTGACAAATGCGTTCTGAAGTCGCAGTGGTTTACTGGCACCCATCGGCAAGAAGAGCGAATCTCCCTGCCCGACCAGTTTCTCCGCGCCAGGCTGGTCCAGGATGACCCGGCTATCGGTAAGGCTCGAGGTGGCGAAGGCGAGCCGCGATGGCACGTTCGCCTTGATCAGGCCCGTCACCACGTCCACGCTCGGCCGCTGGGTGGCCAGCACCAGGTGGATCCCGGCGGCGCGAGCCAGCTGCGTGATGCGGACGACCGCGTCCTCGACGTCACGGGGGGCGATCATCATCAGGTCGGCGAGCTCATCCACGACCACCAGCAGGTACGGGTACGGCGTATAGACACGCTCACTGCCCGGTGGCGGGGTGAGCTTGCCCGCCCGGACCGCCTTGTTGAAATCGTCGACATGGCGGAACCCGGAGGCGGCCAGGTCGTCGTAGCGGCGGTCCATCTCCCCGACCACCCACTGCAACGCCTCCGCCGCCTTCTTGGGGCTCGTGATGATCGGCGTGATGAGATGCGGGATGCCCTGGTAGATCGCTAGTTCCACCCGTTTGGGGTCGATGAGGATCATCCGCACGTCGTCCTGGGTGGCCCGCATAAGTATCGAAGTGATCAGCCCGTTGACGCAGGTACTTTTCCCGGCGCCCGTCGCCCCCGCGATCAACATATGCGGCATCTTGGCCAGGTTCGCCACGACGGTATGCCCCTCGACATCCTTACCGAGGCCCACCACCATCGGGTGGTGGTCGGCGACGGCGACGGCGGAGCGGAGCACATCCCCGAGGCTGACGATCTCCCGGTCCGCGTTGGGGATCTCCACGCCGATCGCCGACTTGCCCGGTATCGGGGAGAGCATCCGCACGTCGGCGCTCTTCACCGCGTAGGCGATGTTCCTGGACAGCGCCGTGACGCGCTCCACCTTGACGGCGGGGCCGATCTCGATCTCATACCTGGTCACCGTCGGCCCCCGGCTGAACCCGGTGACCTGGGCGTCAACCTCGAACTGCTCCAGTACCCCGGTGAGGGCCTGCACCACGATGTCGTTGGCCCGGGTCCGCGCCTTGGGAGCCGATCCCGGCCGCAGCAGGGCCGGCGGAGGCAGCGTGTAGCTGGCGTCAGTCGCCCCGGCCAGGGTGAGCTGCTCAGCCCGGCTGGGCAGCGGAACCGGCTCGGGCGCCGAATGCTGGGCCGACGGGCCAGGTGACCCGAAGCCGAGCATGTCGAGCAGCGACTCGTCCTCCTCGGCGACCAAACCGGCTGAGCCGGCCGACCCGGTCGCGGCGCCAAGGTCGCCGCCCAGCCTGCGGCCGGGCGGACCGGATCCCACGGTCCCGGCTATTGCGCCAGCGCCGCCCTGGCCCGGACCGGTCCCGGCTGCCCTGCGCGCAGCGGTGCCACCCAACAGGATCGGCGTGTCGTAGGGCTTCACGTGCTCGCCCGGCTCGATGGCCTCCGGGCGCTTGCGCCGGGTCCGGCCCTGCGGCCCGGGCTGCTGGCCCCCGTCCGGCTCCGGCGCGCTGACGCCGCCGAAGTTGCGGAGTTCCGCGAGCCTGCTGGGTACCCGGTGCAGCGGCGTCCCGGTGATCACCAGCACTCCGAAGCCACTCACCAGGGCCAGCAACGGCGCGGCGACCCACGGTGTCACCGCGGCCACCAGTGGAGCCGACGCCAAGAATCCGATCAGGCCGCCCGCCGCGCGTATGGCCGCCGCGCCGTCCGACGGCGAAGGTGTGCCGTTGGCGATGTGCACCAGGCCGAGCGCCCCGATGAGGAGCGCCGTCCAGCCGATCACTACTCGCCCGATCTCCGAGTTACGGTCCGGGTGCCGCAGCAGCCGCCAGGCCAGCAGCGCAAGGAGGATGGGCACCGTCCAGAACGCCGACCCGAACGTGCCACGGACGGCTGCCGACATCGCGCGGCTGACGAAGTTCCCCATGTCCCACCAGGTGGTGGCGGCCATGATGATCGCCGCGCCCAGCCAGGCCAGCCCAGCCCCGTCCCGGCGGTGCAGCGGATCGAGGTCCCGGGTGCTCTGCCCGAGCGCACGCGCCGCGAACCCGACCCCGTGCGCGAGCACCATCCAGGCGGCGGCGACGGCGTTGACGGCCCAGCCAAGCAGGATCAGGATCGGGTCGGATTTCGGCTGGGGGCGCGGCGGCTGCTGCCGCCCATTGCGAGGAGTGCTCTTCCCGCGGGGCTTACCCTTGGCCGGGCCGCGGGAGCCGCCCTTCGCGGGCCGGGCCGGCTGCGCGTTGGCCCGGCTGCGGGGCCGGCCCGCGCTGCTCGGCGAGCGTGCGGTCCCCGACGCTCCGCTCCTGGGCCGGGCGGTGCCTTTGGGGACACGTGTAGCCATGATTCCACCGTACCGAGGAACCTCCAGCTCCCAAAGAACCCCAGGGAGCGTGTCGCGCACCCGGGAGGTCGCATCGCGCACCCGGCATGGGCCGGCGTCCGGGTAAACAACGGTCATCGGGTAGCCAGCGAGACCGCGAAGATTGGGCCACTGCCATTGGCAGTGCCCAGCGAAGGGCTCAGGCTGGATCAAGAAGCGCTCAGCCGCGACGAAGGACCGTCTGAGCTGGGATGAGGACGACAGGGTCGGCCCACGATGAAACGAAGTGCTGCGTGACCAGAATGACCGCGCGATCCGGAGCCGTGGTGGCCAGCGTCACCACGTCCGGCCTGGACGGGCGGGTGCGACCGTGACGGAGGCCGATCCAGTACGGGCTATCTCCCGGTTGTTCGCCACCGTGGGGACCAGCGCCTACCTCGGCGAGCCGGTCAGCCAGGCCGCCCACATGCTCCAGGCGGCCACCCTGGCCGAGGCCGCGCGGGCGGACTCACCGCTGATCGCCGCCGCCTTGCTGCACGACGTCGGCCACTTCACCGGGCTGGTCTCCGGCCAGGACCTGATGCGGGGCACAGACAACCAGCACGGTGACGCCGGGGCGGACTGGCTGGCCCAGTGGTTCGGCCCGGAGGTCACCGAGCCGGTGCGGCTGCACGTCGCGGCGAAGCGGTACCTGTGCGCCGTCGAGCCTGGGTACTTTGACACCCTTTCGGCCGCCTCCGTCTACACGCTGAACGTGCAGGGTGGGCCGATGAGTCCGGCCGAGGCGGCCATCTTCGAAGCCGACCCGGCGGCCGGGGCCGCCCTCCGGCTCCGCCGCTGGGACGACGCGGCCAAGGATCCGGCCGCGCGGGTACCGCCGTTCGGCTACTTCCAGTCCATGCTCCGCCGTCTGGTCCGCTACTCGGGGGCAGCCGGCGCGACCCGGTAGTGATAGGTGTGCACGTCAGCGAAGCCACATCGCGCGTAGAGCGCCCGCGCCGCGGAATTGCCTTCCTCGACCTGCAGGAAGACCCGGTCCACGCCGCGCTCAGCGGCCGCCCGGGCCAGTGTCACGGTCACCGAGCGGCAGGGCCGAATTCGCCCGGCCGGTGAAGCCACCCGCCGCGCGCAGCAGCCACTCCCCCAGCGCCGCCCGGTCGGCGGCCTGCCAGTGCTCCGCCGCGGCCCGTTCCAGGTCCGCCAGGACCGGGCTGGGATGTTGATCCCCGCTCACACCTCGATGACCACGGGAATGATCATGGGTCGACGGCGGTAGTTCTCGTTGACCCACCGCCCGACGGTCCTGCGGACCAGCTGGCCGAGCTGGTGCACGTCGTGAATATCGTCGGCGGCGGCTCGGGCCAGCGCCTCGTCGAGGCGCGGCCGAACGGCGCTGAACGAGGCGTCGTCGATGCCTGATCCGCGCGCGTGGATCTCCGGGCCGGCGACCAGCTTGCCGGTGGTGGAGTCCACCACGATGACCACGGACACGAAGCCCTCTTCGCCCAGGATCCGGCGGTCCTTGAGCGATGATTCGGTCACCTCGCCGACGGACAGGCCGTCCACGTACACGTAGCCGCAGGCGACCTTGCCGACCACCGACGCCCGCCCGTCCACCAGGTCGACCACCACGCCGTCCTCGGCGATCACGACGTTGTCCTCGGGCACTCCGCTGAGCTCGGCGAGCCGCGCGTGCGCGCGCAGGTGCCGCCACTCGCCGTGCACCGGCATGAAGTTGCTGGGCCGCACCAGGTTCAGCACGTAGAGCAGCTCACCGGCCGATGCGTGCCCGGACACGTGCACCATGGCGTTGCCCTTGTGCACGACCCGCGCGCCCCAACGGGTCAGCTCGTTGATGACCCGGTAGACGGCGGTCTCGTTGCCGGGGATCAGCGACGAGGCGAGGATGACCGTGTCACCCTCGGCGATCCGGATCGGGTGGTCCCGCCCGGCCATCCGGGACAGCGCCGACATCGGCTCGCCCTGCGACCCAGTGGAGATCAGCACGATCTCGTCGACCGGCATCCCCTCCGCCTCGCGCGGATCCACCAGCAGGCCGCCCTTGACCGACGGCACCCGCAGGTAGCCGAGATCCCGGGCAACGCCCATGTTCCGCACCATCGAGCGGCCCACGAACGCGACCTTGCGCCCGTGCGCGGCGGCCGCGTCGAGCACTTGCTGCACCCGGTGCACATGGCTCGCGAAGCAGGCCACGATGATCCGCTGCTGGGCGTCCCCGAATATCCGGTCCAGCACCGGCGCGATGTCGCGCTCGCTGGTCACGATGCCCGGTACCTCGGCGTTCGTGGAATCGGACATCAGCAGGTCCACGCCGTCGCCGCCAAGCCGCGCGAAGCCACCCAGGTCGGTCAGCCGCCCGTCCAGCGGAAGCTGGTCCATCTTGAAGTCGCCGGTGTGCAGCACGACCCCCGCGGGTGTCCTGATGGCGACGGCGAGCGCGTCCGGGATGGAGTGGTTCACCGCGAAAAATTCGAGACCGAACGGACCGAACGTTTCCTTTCCGCCCTCGGCCACTTCCACCGTGACCGGGTTGATCCGGTGCTCGGTGAGCTTGCTGCGGATCAGCGCCAGCGTCAGCCTGGAGCCGACCAGGGGAATGTCGGCCCGCCTGCGCAGCAGGTAGGGGATCGCGCCGATGTGGTCCTCGTGGGCGTGCGTGAGGACCACCGCGTCGATCAGGTCCAGCCGCCCGTCCAGGGATGAGAAATCGGGCAGGATCAGGTCCACGCCCGGCTGGTCCGGCTCCGGGAACAGGACGCCGCAGTCGACGATGAGCAGCCGCCCGGCGTGCTCGAACACGGTCATGTTCCGGCCGATCTCGCCGAGGCCACCCAGGCCGGTGATGCGCAGGCCGTTCCGGGGCAGGCGCGGCGGGGTGCCGAGTTCGGGGTGCGGGTGGCTCACCAGGATGTCCCGCCCGTGGCGGCGGGCCGCCGGTCGGCGCTCACGCTGCCGTCCCCGGCAGCTTCACGCCGCCAGCTACCAGATCGACGCGCAAGTGTTCCCGCTCCGCCGGTGTAGCGTCGGCGAGCGGCAGGCGGACTGGGCCGCCTGGCAGCCCGAGCAGGCCGAGGGCGGCCTTTGTCATGATCACTCCCTGGTTGCGGAAAATCCCCGTGTAGACGGGGAGCAGTTCGCGGTGGATCGCCAGCGCGCCCGATACATCCCCGGTCGCGTACGCATTGATCATCTCGTACAGGCGGTCGCCGACGACATGCCCCACCACGCTGACGAACCCGGCTGCGCCGAGCGCCAGCCAAGGCAGGTTCAGCATGTCCGTACCGCAGTAGTACACCAGGTCGGTGGCCGCCATTACCAATGAGGTGGCGGCCGGGTCGTCCTTGGCGTCCTTGACCGCGATGATCCGCGGGTGCTGGGCCAGTTGCAGCAGGGTCTCGGTCGCGATCGGTGTCCCGGTCCGGCCGGGGATGTCATAGAGCATCACCGGCAGCCCGGTCGAGTCCGCGACGGCGGAGAAATGGGCTACCAGGCCGCTCTGCGGGGGCTTGCTGTAGTAGGGGGTGACTACGAGCAATCCATGCGCGCCGGCGCGCTCCGCGTGCCGGGCGAGTTCGCAGGTGTGAGCGGTGTCGTTGGTGCCGACGCCGGCCACGATGGTGGCGCGGTCCCCCACCGCCCCGAGCACCGCGCGCAGCAGTCGGTCCTTTTCCTCGTCGGTGGTGGTCGGCGACTCGCCCGTGGTCCCGCTGATCACCAGGCCGTCGCAGCGCATGTCATCGACCAGGTAGCTGGCGAGGCGGCCCGCGCCGTCGTAGTCCACCGCGCCGTCAGCAGTCAGCGGCGTGATCATCGCGGTCAGCATCCGGCCGAACGGCGCCGCGGCGGACCGCCCGGCGCCGGCGCCATGGTGGCCTGCCGGCATTGGCTGGGTTCCTGTCATGCACCGAACGCTACCGGGCTGCGGCGCGCCGGGGTACCGGCATGCGCTGCCGGCCTACTGAAAGACGCGGCGACATGGGCTCGGGGGTACCCATGTCAACCGCGTCTACCTGGTAATCGCGTAACAGCACCCCGACGTTACGCATGGTGACCCCAGGGTTAAGAGGCCGCGCGGATAGGACTGCTGGGCTCGCGGCGCTCCCCGGATCCAGCGACCTATCCGCGCGGCCACTCAGCCG
>DAIRVB010000161.1:5618-8295 GCA_036803065.1 Streptosporangiaceae bacterium | reverse complement strand
TGAGGGGCTTCCGCCGCAACTGAGGGCCGGCGTACCTGAGGCCGCCGCGGCGGCCCGCGGACCTGAGGCCGCCGCGGCGAGGGCCGCCGCCGCGCCTGAGGGCACCCGTCGTGGCGGGGCCCGTCAGTCGCGGGTCGGCGCGCCTCCCCAGTTGGCCAGGCCGAGCGCCGCCATCCGCTGCGCGTGCTCGTCGGTGATCCCCGCGAACATCCGGGCGATCTCGCCAAGTTCGCCGGCGGAGCCGCCCTGGGCGCCGCTGGCGAGCAGCCGGGCCAGCGGGCCCCGCTCGGCTGCGACCCGGTGTGCCTGGGCGAGCGCCTCACCGACCAGTCTCCTGGCCCAGAGCGCGAGCCTCCCCGCGACCTGCGGATCCTGCTCGATGGCCTCCCGGACCCTGGCGATGACGAATTCCGCGTGGCCAGTATCGGCCAGCACGTCGAGAACCAGCGCCCGGCTCTGCGGATCCACCAGTTCGGCCACCGCCCGGTAGAAATCGGCGGCAATGCCGTCACCCACATACGCCTTGACCAGCCCCTCCAGCCAGTCAGCGGGTGGGGTGCGGGCGTGGAAATCGTCCAACGCGGCCACGAACGGCAACATCGCCTGGTCCGGATCAGCGTCCATCCGTGAGATCTGCCCGCACAACAACTGGAAGTGGCCGAATTCCGAGACCGCCATCTCGCCGAGTGCCGCCTTGTCGGCGAGCGAGGGCGCCAAGGCCGCGTCATCGGACAGCCTGAAGAAAGCGACGAGTTCCGCATAGGCGAGCAGGCCAAGCAGATCCAGGACGCCGTCGGCGGCTACGGCCGCCTCGGCCGCCTCATCACTGGGCCGCTGTGCCGCCGCGAGGTCCCGGCCCGGCGCGACGTCCTCGTCGGGCGCACTGTTGGATGCACCCTTGGATGCCCTGTCGGCTGCACTGTCGGCGGCGCTGTCTGGCGCACTATGGGTCACTAGAGCAGCGTAACAACCGGCGTGCCGCAGGGCAGTCCCGCCGCAGGGCCGACGGCATTGGTAGACTGCGCCAAGAAACTGCGACGGGAATGCGGCACATCCCCTGCCGCGTTCACACTGGCAGTAAGGCGAGGCGTTTGCCCAGTCCGCGGCGCAGCGATGGGTTTTCCCCCGCGAGCGTGCGACAGTGTCCGATTGCGCCGTCTTATTGCGTCGGCGTGCATGGTCATGCCGATGGAGTCAAGAGCTAGGCCCGGGTGGGGTGGCAGGCGCACAGTGTCATGTGCACAGTGTGCCGCCAAGCCACGGGCCACTGATGGAAGCTGATTACCCTGACAACGCAAATCACCGGGCTGCCGGCAACGGAGCCCACAGCGGAGCCCCCGGCGGCAGGTTCTCCGGACATCCCGAGAACATTCCGTGAACTCGGCGTAGACGAGCCGATCGCGGCCGCGCTGGAGGCCGTGGGAATCCTCACGGCCTTCCCCATCCAGACGCTGGCGCTGCCCATCGCACTTGCTGGCCACGACATTATCGGCCAGGCCAGAACCGGGACAGGCAAGACGCTCGCGTTCGGAATCCCGATACTTCAGCAGCTCGCGCAGTCGGCGCCGAGCCAGCCCTCCGCCCCCAGCGCCCTCGTCGTGGTGCCCACCAGGGAACTGGCCAGCCAGGTCGCTGACGACCTGCGAACCGCCGGGTCCCAGCAGGGCGCCCGGGTGCTGACCGTCTACGGCGGCCGCGCTTACGAGCCCCAGATCGAGGCCCTGCGCGCCACGGTCGACGTGGTCGTGGGGACGCCGGGACGCCTGCTCGACCTCGTCGGGCAGCGCCACCTCGCCCTGTCCGGGGTCCGCATGCTCGTCCTCGACGAGGCGGACAAGATGCTCGATCTCGGGTTCCTGCCGGACGTGGAGCGCATCCTCCAGCTCACCCCGGCTGATCGGCAGACCATGCTGTTCTCGGCCACCATGCCGGGAGACGTTGTGACGCTCGCCCGGCGGCACCTGCGCCAGCCGATGCACGTCCGGGCCGAGCAGCAGGACGAGGCGCAGGTCGTGCCCCTGACCCAGCAGCACGTGTTCCGGGCGCACCAGATGGACAAGATCGAGATGCTCGCCCGGCTCCTGCAGGCCACCGGGCGGGGACTGACCATGGTGTTCTGCCGGACCAAGCGGACCGCGGACCAGGTGGCGGCGACCCTGGCCACCCGGGGGTTCGCCGCCGCGGCGGTCCATGGCGATCTGGGCCAGGGCCAGCGGGAACGCGCCCTGCGGGCGTTCCGGAACGGAAAGATCGACGTACTCGTGGCGACTGAGGTCGCGGCGCGCGGACTCGACGTGGACGACGTCACCCACGTGGTGAACTACGAGTGCCCCGAAGACGAGAAGGCCTACCTGCACCGGATCGGCCGGACCGCCCGGGCGGGGCGCAGCGGCGTCGCGGTGACCTTCGTCGACTGGCGCGACATGCACCGGTGGAAGCTCATCAACGAGGCTCTGAGCCTTGGCCTGGCCGAGCCACCCGAGACTTACTCGACGTCCGAGCACTTCCGCAGCGAACTGGACATCCCGGAAGGCGTGACCGGGAACCTGCCCCGGGCCCAGCAGGGCGGGCGGCAGGGCCTGGAGGCCGAGGAACTCGAAGATCTCGGGGAAACCGGGCGCAACCGGTCGCCGGCCACCCGCCGGCCCGGGGCCAGGGACGGCTCAGGCCGGGACAG